>NZ_JBEZKI010000009.1:0-112481 GCF_040651615.1 Streptomyces sp. NPDC048417
AGCTCGTGCTCGTCCGCACCACGGCCTGCTGAATCATCCACCAGCCGAACCCCCAGGCCAGCACGCCCCAACATCAATCGCGGGGCAGCCCGTTACTGCTGATGGGCAGTTGGTTGCGCGAGAGTGAGTCCAGTCCACTGTTCCAGCGCCTCCGCGTGGCTGCCGACCGCCGTCGCCCGGGCAACCGCCGCAAGTTCCTCCGGCGTCGGCTCACCATTGCGGGAGAGCAAAGCCAGTGGCCAGGCAGGGGTTCCCGAATGCTCACCGTCGAACGGGTGCCAGTCCCAGGCCGCATCGAACCGCCAGACGCGCCCGTTCTGGTCGGCTACCTCATCGCCTGGTTCAAGGAAGGCGTACGGGCGGAAAAGCAGTTCGATGCGGATCGGTTCACCGCCGGCCGGATCGAGCGCGTAAGCCTGGTCCTCAAGCTCGGGGTCATACGTGTCACCCTGCCGCAGGAGGTCGAGATAGGCCTCGGGCCGCGGCAGCATGCCGGTGACCTGGGGCGGATCGAAGTGATAGACCGCCTGGACGTGCACCACGGTCGCGGGGATCCCTACGAGGCATGTGTCACCCGCCCTAACTACGGTCTCCGCCGGTTCCGTTCGGAAGATCTCCCACTCGCCGGCCTCAGGCGTTGGAAGCGCCCGCTGGCCGTTCCACCTGATGTTCTTGGCCTGCGGGTCCACCTCCAACCACGGCCACCGTACGGAAACGTAGTAGCGGGAGACTTCGGTGACCGTGGCCTCGGTGAACGGGCACTCCAGCATCAGCACATCACCGGCCCGGTAGTCGTCAATCATGGACGCATTCTGCATGCCCCGCTGGCACACGTATCAATGCGAGGCACAGGCAGCCGCGAGCGATCCCAGGTCAATAACGATCGGCCCGTGTTGAAAGGACTCCCGATGCCCTCATCCGCTGCGTCACGAACAACCACCACAACGCAAACACCCAGGTCAACAGCCCACCGAGCAAGCGAACTCAAGATAATCCAGGACCAGGTCGGTCACCAGCATGCGTCGACGACGGCGCTGTATACGGGGGTGTCGGACGAGTTCCGGACCAGGCTGCTGATGCGGGCCTTGGAAGCACACGGCGACGAGTTGGGGATGACACCGCAGTGATCAAGAAGATGGGCTACCAGTGGCACCTGCGCAAGCTGATGGCGGATGCGGGGATGTTCCAGACCTCGGAGCTGGGACCGCTGCTGGCCGAGCGGGGCATCCACCTCTCGCGCGAGCAGGTCTATCGGCTGGTCACACAGCCTCCGCAGCGGTTGTCCATGGACACCCTGGCCGCGCTCTGCGACATCCTCGCCTGCACGCCCAACGATTTGATCGAGGTCACCACGGTCGGCACGGAGGTCCGCAGGATCGCCGAATCCGGCGCGAGTGCCCCGCCACCGCCGGTCCGCCGTACCCGCATCCGTCGCCCGGAGGGACTGTGAGCCATGCCCGCCGCCTCGCTGGCGCAGACCCGGGCCCAGGTGGTCACCGCCCTAGTCGCGAGCGTGGCGGGGCTGGACGAAGAACGCGCGGCCGGCTTCTTGAAGCAGGCGAGGGCGCTGGAGGTCAGGCCCGTGAAGGAACTGGAGGGCTTCCTGCGCAGCCCAAAGGCCGCCACTGAGGCGGTGGGCGACTTCCCGCTGGCCTGGGTCCGCCTCGCGCACCTGCTACACGCTGCTGGCTATCCCGTCGTCCTCCCGCTCTGCGCAGGGTGCGGCACGCCGACGACCAACCTGCGGCCGGGCCAGAATGGCCGAGTCTGCCCGCGCTGCGCGCCCCGGCGGGAACCCAAGACCTGTGCGCGATGCGGCCGGACGGCACTGATCATGGCCCGCAGGGCAGAAGGAGGGATCTGCAACCGGTGCTATCGCCAGGACCCGGCCGTGCTCGCGTCGTGCGCCCAGTGCACGCGGCTGCGCCCGCCTGCCGGCCGCGACGACCAGGGCCGCCCCGTCTGCGCACAATGCTGGGGACGGCCACTGCGCACCTGCGCGGAGTGCGGCGCGCTGGCGCCCACCAAGGCGATCGGACCGGACGGACCGCTGTGCCAGCCGTGCTACCAGCGCACCCGTCAGCCCCGCCGGATCTGTTCCAGCTGTGGGGAGTTCACCCGGATCAGTCGCCGCGCCGGCAGCGCGAACGGCGGAGCCGGGGAGGTTTGTTACCGCTGCTATCGCCGCCCCACTACCGACGCCTCGTGCGTGGTCTGTGGGCGCCTGCGACCCTGCTACCGGCGGCGTGACGGCACGCTGACCTGCTGGGCTTGCAGAGCTCTGCCGCAGCGGACCTGTGCGCGCTGTCACCGTTCACGAGCCGTCGCCGCGAACTGGCCCATGGGTCCTGTCTGTTCGCCTTGCTACCGTCGCATCCGCGCCCGCCCCGAACTTTGCGCGCAGTGTGGCAACCGCCGCCCTCTCATCGGCACCGCCGGTCGCCCCAGCGGGGCCGGAATCTGCGGGCCCTGCGCCGGAGTCGGCCCCACTCTGCCCTGCACCACCTGTGGACACGAAGAAGGTTCCTATACCGCTGGCCGATGTCTTCGCTGCATCGTGCGTCATCGCGTCCGCGACCGCATCACCCGGTCCGACGGCACCCCGCACCCCCAACTCACGCCGCTCCTCGACGCCTTGAGCGAAACTGCGGAACCGGTCAGCACCCTGCACTGGCTGGCCGACAGCACCTCTGCCCAGCTGCTGATCCGCTTGGCCGCCGACCGACGGCCGATCAGTCACGACCTGCTGGACGAACTTCAACCCGGGCACGCCGAGCGATACCTGCGCCACCTGCTGATCGCCGCGGGCATCCTGCCGCCCCGCAACGACGACCTCGAACGCATCCCCGCCTGGCTCGACAGCCTGCTTGCCGACCGGCCCCCGCACCACGGCCGCATCGTACGCCCGTTCACCACCTGGGTACTGCTGCGACGAGCCCGCCGCCAAGCCGACGACCGCCTCCACACCACCCCGGCAGCCCAGCGCATCCGCCGCCGCGTCCGCCAGGCGTTGCACCTGCTGGACTGGCTCGACGCCCACCACCTCGAACTCGCCACGCTGGACCAGGACCGACTCGACACCTGGCTCAGCACCAACCGCTCGCACTACGAGGCCAAGCAGTTCCTCCACTGGGCTGCCCAGCGCGGCCTCACCGATCCCTTCACCATCGCCACCCCACCCACCGCGATGGCCGCCCCCGTCCTCGCCGAAGAAGACCGCTGGCACCAACTCCGCCGTTGCCTGACCGACACCGCGCTCCCACTCGAAGTACGCGTCGCCGGGGCCCTCGTCCTTCTTTACGGCATCCCCGGCGAACGTCTACGGCACCTGACCACCGACCAGATACACGGCACCTCAGATACGATGTTCCTCCAGCTCGGAAATGCACGGCTGTGGATTGCGCCCCGCCTGGCTGAACTCCTTCACCAACTCGCCAAGGCACCCCGGCAGCGCTCCCAACTCTCCCGCCGCCTGGCCAACCAGATTCCGTGGCTGTTCCCCGGCGCGCTGCCCGGTCATCCCCTCAGCCGCAAGGCATTCAACGACCAGCTGGTGCGCCACGGCATCCAGGCAAGGCTGGCTCGGACAGCAGCCCTCATCGCACTCGCTGCCGAACTGCCCCCGCCTGTGCTGGCCAAGCTGCTTGATCTCCACATCCACACCGCACTCAAGTGGGCCCACCACGCTCAGCGTGACTGGAGCGCCTACCTCACCGCCCGCATCACCGACCTGGATGGGGGCGGATGAACCCCCGTATCAGCCACCGGAAAAGACGCAAGGACTTGCCATGAAGCGGTTTATCCTCACCGGCGCACCCGGCGCAGGGAAGACATCCATCCTCCGGCAGCTGCAACAGCGAGGGTTCGACGTCGTCGATGAGGCAGCGACTGCGATCATCACGCGCGAGCAGGCTGAGGGCGATGCCGAGCCTTGGACCCAGGCGGCCTTCGTCGAGAAAGTGGCCGTCCTGCAGCGCCAGCGACAAATGCAGTCCGCATCCGGCGACGTGGCCCTCCAGATCTACGACAGGTCTCCGATCTGCACTCACGCCCTCAGCACCTACCTCGGACGCCCCGTCTCAGAGGAGCTGTCCGCCGAGATCGACAGGATCACCCGGGAGCGGGTTTACGAGCAGCAGGTCTTCTTCATCCGCAACATCGGGTACTGCGAGCCCACCGCTGCCCGACGGATCAGCTTTCGGGAGTCGCTGGCCTTCGAGCGGATCCACGAACGGAGCTATCGGCAGTTCGGCTACGAACTCGTCGACGTCCCGGCCGGTGCAGTGGCCCACCGGGCGGAGATGATCGCAGACACCATCTCGCAGCTCGCGTGATGCTCCCGGTCCCCGCGGACCATGTCCACAATCCCCAGAAAATCGGCTCCCGAGGCGGCCGGCCACCGACGTTCGACAAGACCGACCACAAGCAGAAAGACGCGGTCGCATGCGGCATCAACCGGAATTCCAGCGTCACCGGGCCGTGGCCACGAGATGCGATCTCGCCGTCCGCTACGAGGCGACCGTGGTGTTCGCAGTCCTCAACGATTGGCTGTGACCAGCGTTTTCGCAACAGACAGACCTCAGACGACCGCAGGCAGAACGGTCAGCGTTCCCGTGGCTGTGTCGATCGTCGCCTTGGTGCCCAGGGGGATCGTCGGGGGGTGGTTGCCGTGTCCGGCGGGGAGCCCGCCCAGGACTGGAACGCCGAGTGCGGCCAGTCGGTCGCGCAGGACGTCGCGGATGCCCCATCCGCCCAGCGTTGGATCGCCGGCATCGCGCTCGAAGCCGATGAACTGGCCGAGGGCGACGCCGCGGAGTCCGTGGAGCGCCCCGGAGCGGGTGAGCTGGGTCAGTGCGCGGTCGACCTCGCCCAGTCCGGTTCCTCTCTGATGTTCGAGGAAGAGGATCGCCCCCTGCAGGCTGGGCAGGCCGGCTCCGGTCTCCGTGCGGATCGCGTCGAGGTTGCCGCCCATCAGGACACCCGTCGCCGTGCCCTCCACGGTGACATCCGCGGTGGCCTCGGACGGGTCGCGGTGGAGGGTGACAGGGTCGGTGGTCATCAGCGCGCGGCGCAGGGCCTCGGCGGAGGCGGGCCCGGTGTAGGCGTCGTTGCATTTGGCGAAGGGGCCGTGGAGTGTGGCCAGGCGGCATCGTGACCACAGGGCGAGGTGGAGGTGGGTGATGTCGCTGAAGCCGACGACCGGTTTGGGGTCACGTCTGAGGGCGTCGGTGTCGAGGTCGTCGACGATGCGGTAGGTGCCTTTGCCGCCCATCGCGGCGATCACGGCGCGGACGCCCGGATCGCGGAACGCCGCGTTCAGGTCGAAGGCGCGGTCCTCGTCGCGGCCGGCCATGTAGCCCCACTGGTCGAAGACGTGTTCGCCCAGCTCGGCCTGAAGGCCCCAGGAGGTGAGCAGTTCGACGCCCCGGGCGACTTCTTCGCGACTCGGCGGACAGGCAGGAGCAACGACCCGCACCCGATCTCCGGGCCGTAAGCGCGGCGACCTCAACGACTGCGGATTCTGGTAGTCATCCATCCGACGATTCTGCGTGGGCTTGGCCCACAACCGTGTAACCGTTCCACCAAGGGATGACCGCGTCCACGCTGGCGGGCGGCCCGGCTCGATGCCTTGCCGCAACAACGGCCCCAGACGGGCCCATTGGCCGTTCGCCAGATCGCCGCGTCCCGCAGGGCGTGATCAGCCACGGCCAAGATTCACTTTCGGAACGGAGCTAGCCAACCGGGGGAGCCGCCCGTCAGGGCGAAGACGGCACAGACCTCAAGGGAATACTCCCCGCCCCGAAAAACTGCACTGCACCAGTTGAACAGCGGCTCCAGGCGGAGCTGACCCAGGACGACTTCGTCCTGGCCGGACCGGAGGAGTGATCATGAGAGCAGAGAGCCCAGGGCCAATGGACGACAGACGCCAAAGGCGGCTGGCGCATCGAGTAACCGATGCGCCAGCCGCCCTTTCGTTTGCGTCAGCCCGCCTCGAACGCTCGCCGGATCAGCGGTGCCGCTTTCTCCAAGTCAGGCGCCGAGGCGAGGCGTACCTCCAGGTCACCGGTCCCAAGATGCCCGATGCCGCGCATGTCCCGGGTGAAGCCTTCCTCCAACGTGACGGTCTCCGGGTCGAGTCTGAGGTAGACCAGGATCGACTCGTGCTTCGGGCGGAAGATCACCGACGCCACGTTCACCAGCCGCCGGTAGGCGATGTAGTGCCGAAGGGACGCCACCTCGACCTCGCCCCACGTCGTGAGAGCGTCGTCCAGCTCCGCGTACAAGTCCCGCAGGCAGTCCGGGACGAGGCTGGGCCCCGCCGACGCGGGAACCACCGGAGTGGCCGGCATGCTGTCGGCTGCTGCGTCCCGCTCCCGGTTCCGCCGAGGCGAAGCGGCGCTCGGCGAACCGGGCGAGGAGTCCACGAGCAGCAGGCTCAGCAGGTCGCCCTCGAAAACGCGATAGCGCACCAAGTCGATTCGCTCGGGGAGCCGCTGCACGGCCACGCGATCGTGATGGGAGAAGCTGGCCGCGATGCAGACCATCCGCGGACGACGCCAATCGATGGACTCAGCGGCCTCCGGGCCCAACACCTTCCGGACGAGCGCCTCGACCTCGTGGTGAGCCGACTCCAACCAGGACAGGTAGGAGACAGCCTGCGACAGCACCCCGTTGTCGGAGCCCTTCTTGTACTCGACCACCACGGGGGTGTTGTTCTCGTCGATCCCGAGCGTGTCGATTCGCCCCCGGTGCCACGGTCCCGTCGGGTACTCCGACGCCAGGAAGCGGATGCCGAGCATCGCCTCCATCCCTGCCTCGATCCGACGCTGCAGCTCCACCTCCAGCGCCACCGTCGAACCCCGCAGCTCGATGTCCTGGCCATTGGCATCCAGCCGGAACAGCTTCAGGTCGGTCACCAGTGTCCCCCTCCCACGATCACTACGGCAGGAGCAATCGAAAGCGACGTACGGGTATTCCGGGTCCCGGGCGGGAACGTAGGGAGAGTAAGGGGTAACGCCTCTACAGTCCCGGTTCAGCGGTGATCAGCCTCGGCCGTCGCACGCCTTGCAGCCGCCGCTGCCCTTGCGGCTGGAGCGCGTGAACATGTCCCCGCCTGGAACTTCATGTACTTGACTGCCCATCAGCGGTCGATCTGTCGGGCTCGAACCTTCGGGTTCTGTCTGGCCTGCTGGCCGCTCAGCACCGCGAGCGCGGGACACGGTGGCGCCGTCTTTCGGTCGGTCGGCAGACTCTGCTCGTGCTGGCGCATCATCCGCAGCGCGGGTACACCTACGCGGAGAGCGGACTCAATTATCTGCGTACTCGCTGAGTTGGGGCTCGGCTATTACCTGTGCAGATTGTTGCTCGCGTACGATCGGGGCGCGGGTAGTGCGCACGACCGGCGCAAAGACCCCGACCCCAGGCTGCTATCCCGAGGCCAGGGCCCTCACCCGCGCAGTAGATAGTGAGCCCGGGCGTCCAATTCGCGTCCGGGCTCACAAATAAGCCCTGGCGCTACACCCGGCGTCACGCTACCCCTAATCACGGGGAGTACTGCTGCACGATGAGGTTGACGAGGCTCGCCAATACGGGTGACCAGTCGAGCAGGAGTTGACCAATGAGCCGCCGCAGTCCTAAGGGCCGCTCTGAGGCTTCCTGATTACTGTCACTCGCAGCGGCAGTCCCTTCCTCCATCTGCACCTCCAAGGTGTGCGAAGTCGACCCAGTTACCTGGGCCTTCAGCCGGACGGACCGGTGAAGCGAGAGCGAACCCCTTGGCGGAACGCCCTAAGCATAGATCCCCGTGGCGAAGCGTCAGGCCCAATCGTCGAGCTTCGGGATGAACGAGGCGGGACAACGTGATCCTGATCCGCTGCCATGGCAGCCGATGCCAGGCAGGGCGGCAGAGCCAGCGCCGTTAGTCATGGGTGTGCGGTCCGCCTGATCCATCCCCGCGGAGGCGGGGAGCAACTGAACCGAAGGGTTAGCTCCATGCTCAGGGCGGGATCATCCCCAAATGTGTGAGGAGCACCGCAGTGGACCAGACGGAACCGATGGTCGGACGGCTGGGGTCGGTCCGTCGTCCGTAGGACGACGGTGATCGCGCCAGAAGCTGACCACGGAGGCCATCTTTGCATGCAAAGATCCATTACGGTCGATTCCTCATAGGCGTCTCCAGCCCGAGCACGTCAAGCAGTTCGGGACTATCCCCGCGGGTGCGGGGAGCAAAAGAAGCTCGGCCAGGACAGCGCCGACATCCTGGGAACATCCCCGCGGGTGCAGGGAGCAGGTGAAGCCGCCGACCGTCGCCGACGTGGGCGTGGGAACATTCCCGCGAGTGCGGGGAGTAGCCGGCCGTCGTCCACTTGCCGGACGCGCCGCCGGGAACATCCCCGCGGGTGCGGGGAGCAGGCTCACCACGAACTCAGCGGCAAGCACGAGGATGGAACATCCCCGCGCGTGCGGGGAGCAGAGGTACGGCGCCGCAGGCGCGGCCAGCATGTGGGGAACATCCCCGCGGGTGCGGGGAGCAGAGGACGTCCTGTACGTACTTGTAGACCGGCGGGGGAACATCCCAGCGGGTGCGGGGAGCAGGTCCGGCTGTTCGTTGTACATGATCACCTCACGGGAACATCCCCGCGGGTGCGGGGAGCAGGACAGGTCGACGTACTGGACGCCGTCCAGTTCGGGAACATCCCCGCGGGTGCGGGGAGCAGGCCGCTGGCACCTACCAGTCGGTCTCCGTGGAGGGAACATCCCCGCGGGTGCGGGGAGCAGACCGGCTACAGCGCCAAAACCTGGTGCCAGCTGGGAACATCCCCGCGGGTGCGGGGAGCAGAGCATCGGTATCGACCCGACGGCACCGACGACGGGAACATCCCCGCGGGTGCGGGGAGCAGGGCCGAGACCCTCGCGCGTGAGGCGGCGCGCCGGGAACATCCCCGCGGGTGCGGGGAGCAGATGGTCCATCCGGCATCGCGCCAGGTGCCAGCGGGAACATCCCCGCGGGTGCGGGGAGCAGAGCTTCGTGACGTTCCAGTACGGCGGTCCGTCGGGAACATCCCCGCGGCTGCGGGGAGCAGGGCGCGTTCGACGGAGCCGATCGATACGGACAGGGAACATCCCCGCGGGTGCGGGGAGCAGAGCAGGGCACAGGCCGCACTCAGCCACGCGACGGGAACATCCCCGCGGGTGCGGGGAGCAGATCAAATCCGCCAGCGAGTTCAACGCCTTCGTGGGAACATCCCCGCGGGTGCGGGGAGCAGACAAGGTGCCCGATCTCCTGGAACCTCGGCTCGGGAACATCCCCGCGGGTGCGGGGAGCAGGAGGTAGAGCACCGGTGCGTGCAGACCGAGGAGGGAACATCCCCGCGGGTGCGGGGAGCAGACCGAGTGGTCCGACGGCGAGTGCAACGCCCTGGGAACATCCCCGCGGGTGCGGGGAGCAGGCGCCGGCCGTCGTGTCGATGTAGTAATCCCCGGGAACATCCCCGCGGGTGCGGGGAGCAGTTGATGGCCCACCCCGAGGCGCCCGCCGAGTAGGGAACATCCCCGCGGGTGCGGGGAGCAGGGCTGACGTCATGAACGTTCAGATGACCTTCAAGGGAACATCCCCGCGGGTGCGGGGAGCAGGAAGGCGCCGCAGTCGGCGCGCATCGGCCAGTGGGAACATCCCCGCGGGTGCGGGGAGCAGGCGTCTGGCATCCGAGCGGCATGGTCGCCGACGGGAACATCCCCGCGGGTGCGGGGAGCAGGCCAGACGGTGGAAGCCCATTGCCCTCCTTGCGGGAACATCCCCGCGGGTGCGGGGAGCAGGGGCATGAGCGGCCCCCCTTTCACCAGATGTTGGGAACATCCCCGCGGGTGCGGGGAGCAGCAGCTGTTCTGGACGATCACCCCCACCGGCTGGGGAACATCCCCGCGGGTGCGGGGAGCAGGGCCTCCTCGCCGCGCAGTACGTGGACGGCTCGGGAACATCCCCGCGGGTGCGGGGAGCAGATCGTCGGGTTGGTGCGGTCGGTGCTGCCTCTGGGAACATCCCCGCGGGTGCGGGGAGCAGGGCGACGCCATGACAGAGATCATGGAGCGGTGGGGAACATCCCCGCGGGTGCGGGGAGCAGCGATCGTTCACGGTCGACAGCACGGCGAGTTGAGGAACATCCCCGCGGGTGCGGGGAGCAGGTCCGCTTGCCGGTAGAGCCGGACCACGATGTGGGAACACCCCCGCGGGTGCGGGGAGCAGGAGTTGGGACTCTGGCGCCTCCGCCTGGACACCGGAACATCCCCGCGGGTGCGGGGAGCAGCCAAGATGCTCCTGCGGCACAGGCCAACTGCGGGGAACATCCCCGCGGGTGCGGGGAGCAGCTCACCGAACGGCAGGCCGCCGCCGTGCGCAAGGGAACATCCCCGCGGGTGCGGGGAGCAGATCAGGGTCGGTGCCGCGACCCAGATCACGTCGGGAACATCCCCGCGGGTGCGGGGAGCAGACCATCGGCATCCGCCAGACCATCCCGGGCTCCGGAACATCCCCGCGGGTGCGGGGAGCAGTTGGCGACGGCCAGGGCGACTGCGTGCGTGCGGGGAACATCCCCGCGGGTGCGGGGAGCAGGCAACCCTGACTATCCGTTCAACGCCGTCGTCGGGAACATCCCCGCGGGTGCGGGGAGCAGTTGAAGATCTCGTAGGCGGTGTCCTGGTCGACGGGAACATCCCCGCGGGTGCGGGGAGCAGCCGGACGCGCTCCCGGGCGAGGCGGATGAACTGGGGAACATCCCCGCGGGTGCGGGGAGCAGTCGTGGACGTGGTCGGGGTCGCGGCTCTCGCAGGGAACATCCCCGCGGGTGCGGGGAGCAGCGGCCGTCAGGCCAGGTCAAGTTGGGTTCAGTGGGAACATCCCCGCGGGTGCGGGGAGCAGGACGTCAGCGCCCAGTACATCGCTGCCGTGATGGGGAACATCCCCGCGGGTGCGGGGAGCAGACTGTCTGACCTGCCGGTCTAGGGCTGGGAGGGCGCGGTTTCACGTACTTTCATCGATCTCGACAAAAGGGTGCATTTCGCGCCCTCCCCCTTCGGGGGTGGGTGCTTGTGGCGAATAGATCACCTTATGGCTTGCGTGTGCCTGTTGGGGGCTGGAAAGCTGCATCGGCTGCAGATCAAGTTTGTTTCCGTGATTTGGCCTGCTGGGTGTTGGTTTGCGTGTAGGCATCTTGCATGAGCAGTGGGGGTGTTTTCGGTTGTGGGCTGTTGCCGCGGCTTCAGGTGCCGGCGCGGTCGGTATGGGCGAAGCATGATCGTGATGGTGACGGATGGTTGCCCTTGTGGCGGCATATGGAGGACAGTGCCGCCGTCGCCGGCCTTCTGTGGGACGAGTGGTTGCCTTTCGGTGTGCGGCGGTTGATCGCTGAGGCGTTGCCCGATGGTGAGGGGGACGGGCGCAGGCTTGTTGTGTGGCTTGCAGGTGTGCATGACATTGGCAAGGCGACGCCGGCGTTCGCCTGTCAGGTCGATCAACTCGCCGATGTCATGCGGGAGAAGGGTCTGGAGATGCGGTCCCGTCAGGCGATGGGGCCGGATCGGCGGCTGGCGCCGCACGGGCTGGCCGGTCAGGTGTTGCTGGGTGAGTGGCTGGAGGAGCGTCACGGGTGGGCGGCCAAGCAGACAGGGCAGTTCACCGTGGCGGTGGGCGGGCATCATGGGGTGCCGCCGGAGAACGGTCAGATCAAGGCCCTCTACGACCATGAGGAGTTGCTGCGTACTCCTGGCCGTAGCAGTGGGGTGTGGCGGCAGGCGCAGAGGGAGCTGCTCGATGCGTGCGCGGAGTGCTTTGGCGTGGGGGAGCGGCTGCAGGCGTGGCGGGAGGTGAGACTGCCGCAGCCCGTACAGGTGTTGCTGACCGCGCTGGTCATCATCTCCGACTGGATCGCCAGCAATCCCGACCTCTTCCCGTACTTTCCGGATGCTGCGTCTTCTGGCAGTGAGGAGCGGCTGGCGGCGGCGTGGCGGGGGCTGGATCTCCCGGCGCCGTGGCGGGCGTCAGAGCCTGTCGGGGATGCGCAGGAGTTGTTCGTGTCTCGGTTCGGGCTTCCGCAGGGAGCGAAGGTCCGTCCGGTTCAGGAGGCGGCGCTGGCGTTGGCCCGGGAGATGGAGGCGCCCGGGCTGATGGTCATCGAAGCTCCGATGGGGGAGGGGAAGACGGAGGCGGCGCTTGCTGTGGCCGAGGTCTTCGCGGCGCGTTCGGGTGCGGGCGGTGTGTTCTTCGCGTTGCCGACGATGGCGACGGGCAACGCGATGTTCCCGCGGCTGTTGGAGTGGTTGAATCGGCTGCCGGACGACGGCAGCCGCCGTCACTCCGTCCACCTCGCACATTCGAAGGCGGCTCTCAACGAGGACTTCGCCGGGTTGCTGGCCCGTGGCGGGCAGGTGGCGGCGGTCGACGTGGATGCCGCCGTGCCTGCGTCCCGGCGGCTGGGGGAACCGGCGCGGTCCGCGGGCGCCGAGCTGGTGGCTCACACCTGGCTGCGGGGCCGTAAGAGGGCGATGCTGGCGTCGTTCGTGGCCGGTACCGTTGACCAGCTGCTGTTCGCCGGGCTGAAGAGCCGGCATCTGGCGCTGCGACATCTGGCGGTAGCGGGCAAGGCCATTGTGATCGACGAGGCGCACGCCTACGACACCTACATGAGCGTCTACCTGGACCGGGTGCTGGCCTGGCTGGGCGCCTACCGGGTTCCCGTGGTCGTGCTCTCTGCGACCCTGCCTGCTGCGCGTCGGCGTCAGCTGGTCGAGGCGTACTCCGGGATAGCCGGCACACAGGTCGACAGCGCTTCGGCAGACGGGGTGTATCCGCTGCTCACCGCTGTCGCGCCGGCCGGTATGCCCGTGGTACGCCATCCGGCTGCTTCGGCCCGGTGCACGGATGTCCGGGTGGAGCGGCTTGCGGACGGCCTGGATGTTCTGGCCAACCGGCTGGAGACGGAGCTGGTCGGCGGCGGATGTGTACTCGTCGTTCGCAATACGGTCAAGCGGGTGCTGGAGACAGCCCGGGTGCTGCGGGAGAGGTTCGGCGACGAGGCCGTCAGCGTGGCGCACTCGTGTTTCGTGGACATCGACCGGGCGGCCAAGGACCGTGACCTGCTGAGGCGGTTCGGTCCGCCTGGTAGGGCGACGGGGCGGCCTGAAGGCCGACATATCGTGGTGGCCAGCCAGGTGGCCGAGCAGTCCCTGGACGTGGACTTCGATCTCCTTATCAGCGACCTGTGCCCGGTGGACCTGCTGCTGCAGCGGATGGGCCGACTGCACCGTCACCAGCGTGGGGACGGCCAGAGCGAGCGGCCCGCGCGGTTGCGTGCGGCACGGTGCCTGCTGACCGGCGCCGACTGGGAGGCGGACGTTCCCGTCCCAGTGCGCGGATCGGTCGCGGTATACGGGGCGTATGCGCTGCTGCGGTCGGCCGCAGTGCTGCTGCCCCATCTCGACGGCGCGCCGCAGCGCCCCGTGCGGCTGCCCGCTGACATCAGCCCGCTCGTCCAGGGCGCGTACGGCGCGGCTCCGGCCGGTCCGGAGCATTGGGTGCCGGCGCTGGAGGAAGCAAGGACGCGGTTCGAGCGGCACCGGGCCGACCAGGCCGAGCGGGCGGCCGTGTTCCGCCTCGGTGAAGTCGGCCGTCCCGGCAGGGCGTTGTTCGGCTGGGTGGCGGCCGGGGTGGGCGATGCCGACGACACCCGCACTGGGCGGGCCCAGGTCCGCGACAGCCGGGAGAGCCTGGAAGTCGTCGTCATGCAGCGGCGTGCCGACGGCACCCTCGCCACCCTCCCGTGGCTGGAAGCAGACAAGCAGGGCCGCCGGCGCGGGGGACTTGAGCTGCCGCAGGACCAGGTGCCCACGTCGTTCGCTGCCCGGGCGGCGGCGAGTTGCGGGCTGCGGCTGCCCATCCAGTTCTCCTACGCCGAAACCCTCGACAAGGCCATCGCGGAACTGGAGCAGCTGTACCTGCCCGCCTGGCAGAGCAAGGACAGCCCGTGGCTGGCCGGCCAGCTGATTCTCGCGCTCGATGAGGATTGTCAGACCCTGCTGGCAGGCTATGCGCTCCACTACAGCCCTTCCGACGGCTTGGAGGTGACCCGTGACGGAACCGACCGGTGACAGCGCGGCCCATGCCCCTTCATTCGACCTGACCACCGAGCCGTGGATCGGGGTCCTGCAATGTGACGGCTCGCAGGAGGAGCTGTCGCTGCGTCAGATCTTCGCCCAGGCCGCCAAGGCGCGGCGCCTCGCGGGAGACCTGCCCACCCAGGAATTCGCGCTGCTGCGGCTGCTGCTGGCCGTCGCCCACGACGCCCTGGACGGCCCCCGCGACGTCGAGTCCTGGGCCGAACTGTGGGCGGACCCGCAGTGCTTCGCGCCGGTCGGTGCCTATCTGGAAACGCACCGCGAGCGCTTCGCCCTTTTCCACCCGGCCGCCCCGTTCTTCCAGACCGCTGGGCTGCGGACGGCGAAGGACGAGGTCTTCTCTCTCAACCGGATCGTGGCCGACGTGCCCAACGGGGAGCCCTTCTTCACCGCCCGGATGCCCACCGTCGAACGGCTCACCTTCCCCGAGGCGGCCCGCTGGGTCGTCCACGCCCACGCCTACGACACGTCCGGGATCAAGTCCGGTGCGGTGGGCGACGACCGGGTCAAGGGCGGCAAGGTGTATCCGCTGGGAACGGGGTGGGCGGGAGCGGCTGGAGCAGGGCGACGAGAGCCTCCGCCCCTGGGTCTACGGCATCGCCACCAACGTCCTGCGCAACCGCGGACGCGCAGCGCGCAAACACCAGCAGACCCTGACCCGCTTCCCCACACCCGAGACCGTCCCGGATATTGCCGACGAAGTCGCCGATCGCATCGACGACAGCGAAAGGCTCGCGGCCGCCAGAGCGGCGGTGGCCAGGCTGCGCCGCGGGGACCGCGATGTGTTCATGCTGTGCGTCTGGTCCGACCTCAGCTACGCCGCGGCGGCCCAGGCCCTGGGCATCCCGGTCGGCACTGTCCGCTCCCGCCTGTCACGCGCACGGGGGCGTCTGCTCAAACTGACCGAGCAGGAACTGAAGCGCGTGAAAAAAAGAGTGGAACCCCCTGCACTCGTCCGACAGATACAGGGCGACCGCACACCCGCGGTCCGGTCGATACAGGAGAAAGCCCGATGAACGCTCCGAAGCATGGTGACGAGGCCGAGCGCCAGGAGCTGTCGCACCTGCTGCCGCGCCCCGGCACACCAGGTCTCTCTCCCGCCCGGTCTCAACGTCTTGAGGAATATCTGATGCAGGAAGTCACCCAGACCGGCGCGCAGACGCAGCCGTCTCCCGCCGCGAAGCGCGGTATGCCGCGCTGGAGCCTGATAGCCGCGCCGGCCGCGGCCCTGGCTGTCGCCGCAGCCGTCGCCGTCAGCGTCACCGGCTCCGGCGCGACCCCCGCCGACGACAGTGTGGCCATGGCCTCGGTCATCACCGTGCAGCCTGCCTCCGCCCACGGCGCCACCGCCTTCCTCAGCCAGGTCGCGGACGCGGCCAGCAAGCAGAAGACCCCGACCGTCGGCGCCCACCAGTTCATCTACGTCAAGAGCAAGGTCGGCTTCACCCACCAGGTCAAGCAGCGCACCATCGGCGGCGCCGCCAAGCTCGACGCCGTCCACCAGCGCGAAGTGTGGCTGGCCGCCGACCCCTCCAAGGACGGCCTCATCCACGAGGGCGGCCAGAACATCACCATCCACAACAGCGGCAAGGGTGTGGTCAACCCCGGCGAAGCGTCGCAGCCCGCCAGGCCGGGCACCGTCCCGCAGATCGCGTCGCTGTCGACGAACCCCGACGCGCTGCTGACGCAGATCTACTCCGCCACCCGCGGCGAGGCCCCCGGCAAGGACGCGGCCGCGTTCAACTGGATCGGCGAGACCGTCTCCGAGTCGATCGTGCCCGGTGACGTGGCTTCCTCCATCTGGCGGGCCGCCGCGAAGATCCCCGGCGTCGTCCTCGTCAAGGACGCCACTGACGCGGCCGGCCGCCATGGCGAAGCCATCGCCCACGTCTCCAACGGCGAACGCACCGAGTACATCTTCGACCGCAACACCCACCTGTTCCTCGGCGAGCGCAGCTACCTCATCAAGGACACCTCGATGGGCAAGGCAGGCATGCTCACCGGCACCAGCGCGGTCCTCTCCCGCGCCGTCGTGAACAAGATGGGCGACCTGCCTGCAGGCGCCGGCGCCTGACCCGCACACCACCCAACCGCCGGGCTGCTGACCATCACTCAGCGGTCGGGCGGACCCATCTCCCCACCAGCATGGCACCCACACGGCCTGGCCTGAGCGGAGGCAACATCGTCTGACAGGGCGGCAAGGGTCGTCCGTCGACAGATGCTCGACCTCACCTTCAGCCGGATCAACATGCCTTCGGCCACGGGTGGTTCACCGTCGTGGTCGAGCCATGAGGAGCGGTGGGCGAGCCGGGCCCGGTGGTCATGCCCAAATTAGCGGTCTGATGGTTGGGCTTAAGCACCACCGTACGAGACGGGCCACTTCCCCGCCTGTCAGACATCGGTCCACCCACTCGCACCAGAGCGGTGACTGAAGACGCGCTGAATCGGCGCCCCGCAGTTATGTTGACCACATGCGGTGCCGCTTCCGCCACATCCCAGAGGGCGTGACGTGAGGGGCCCGCGAGCGGATTTCGAGAGGAGCGCAACCATGCCCTTCGCCACCGCCGAGGACGGCACGCAGATCTTCTACAAGGACTGGGGCTCGGGCCAACCCGTCGTCTTCTCCCATGGCTGGCCGCTCACCGCGGACGCCTGGGACCCCCAGATGAAGCTCATGGTGGACAACGGCTTCCGCGCCATCGCCCACGACCGACGCGGCGGCGGACGCTCCGGTCAGCCCTGGGACGGCAACAACCTCGACACCTACGCCGATGACCTGGCCGCGGTCATCGAAGCCGAAGACCTGCACGACGTCATCCTGGTCGGGCACTCCACCGGCGGCGGCGAGGTCACCCGCTACATCGGCCGGCATGGCACGGCACGGGTCGCCAAGCTGGTCCTGCTCGGCGCGATCCCTCCGCTGATGCTGAAGACGGAAGCCAACCCTGAGGGCCTGCCGATCGAGGTGTTCGACGAGATCCGCCAGGGTGTGCTCACGGATCGCTCGCAGTACTACAAGGACCTCAGTGCCCCGTTCTACGGTGCGAACCGTGAGGGCTCGACCGTCTCCCAGGGAACGCGTGACGAGTTCTGGCTGTGGAGCATGACCGTCGGGATCAAGGGCGCCTACGACTGCATCAAGGCGTTCTCCGAGACGGACACGACCGAGGACCTGAAGAAGGTCGATGTGCCGACACTGATCGTGCATGGCGACGACGACCAGATCGTGCCCATCGTCTCAGCGGGCGCCAAATCATCCAAGATCGTCAAGGGTGCGCAGTACAAGGTCTACGAGGGCGCGCCTCATGGCCTTGCGATGGTGCCCAAGTACGCCGAGATCTTCAACAGAGACCTGCTTGAGTTCGCGCGTAGTTAGCGCCGCCCCCCGGTCCTGGGTCAACGGCGGCGCTGCCGTTAACCCAGGACACTGCCGGCCAGTGGCGCTGTGAATTGGCCGCCCGGGAGGGACGGTTCAAAGATGTCCCGGGCAACCATGTCCGGAGCGCCTGAAACTGGCTCGGCAGCCTGGGCGATCGGTTCGCCGTGTCAGCCGATCGGGCTTGCGCCCTGCTGGAAGACGTTGATGAGGTTTCCGTCGTTGTCGCGGATCGCGGTCGAGATGCTGCCGTCGCCGAGGTCCATCTGCTCCCAGACGGTCGTCACGCCCAGGTCACGGAAGGTGCGGGTCACGCCGACGAGGTCTTCGACGCGGAAGACCAGGGCCTTGTTGCCGATCGGGCGGATGTGGGCGGGGGGCTCTGCCGTCAGTTCGGGGATCCGCACACCGTCCGCGGGCTGAAGGAGCTCGAGCCGGAACCCGGGGCCCTCCAGGAAGGCGACGTCCGCTCCGATGGCGTCGAAGCGGGACTTCGCCAGCAGGGTGAGGCCGAACACCCGGTTCCACCAGTGGATCGACGCGTCGAGGTCGCTGACGGAAATCGTCACGTTGTGGAGGCTGTAGGGGAAGGGCGGCTGGGCAGCGGTGGTCATGGTGATCACTTTTCGTTGGGCGGGTGCAGGCGTTTGCGGTGGGGCACGCGAGACCCCTCGCGCATTCCGCCCGGCTTCTCTGTGCCGTGCAGCGGAACAGGCTGTGCCCGTCTGCCGCCGACCCGACGTCTACTTGCAATAGCGAATCCGCGGGTCGTAGGCCAAACGTAGACCTTATGGACCATACAGTCAAGAACTTGTGTCCTCTTCAGGCGCATTGCGAAGTCCGTGGATCAATGCACCAGTTGGCGAATCGCCGTCGGCGTGCGGAAATGAGGCGCGAGCGAGGTCCCGCGCGGACTTGGGTAGCCTGGAGACTTTGCCGTCAGGGCCCGTGCGCAATGGGCCGGCGCCGTCGGCTGCCGGAGCGTCGTCCGGCCCGCGTTGCCGCGCAGTCGATGGCGCAGCCGCCCGGCCGGAGTGCCTGCTCAAGGGCGTGGCGAAAGGGGCACGCCGTCAACCGCGCTGGGGCGGGCGCCCGGGCCACTCGTGGGGGTGCTCGGAGGGCAGGTAATGCGCGTGCTCGCAGCCGACTCAAGCGGGTCCACCCGGGTCCCTGCCGGTCGGCACGTCACCTGTGAAGGGTGCTGGCCCGCAGGATGGTCAGTGTCGGGAGAGTTGCTTGAGGGCGGCCTGGCTTATCTGCAGCAGAGCTGAGCCGTCCATGCCGGTCTTCGCGAGAAACTCGATGCCCTGCATGACGGCAAGGAGCAGCCGCCCGACCTCCTGGGCGTCCGCCCCCGGTTCGGCCGTCCCCTCGTCCTGGGCTTCCTTCACGCAGGCGATCAGAAGATCCTCGACCGCTTGGTAGCTGCTCCGGGCCCGGGAGACGACGTCCGGATCATTGCTGTGCAGCTCGGACGTGCTGTTGGCCAGAAGACAGCCGCGCCGCTGCGGGTCCTCCGTGAATCCCTTGGCCACGCCCTCAACGAGCAGGGTCAGGCGTTCGAAGGCCGTACCGGGCCCGGTCAGGACCGCCCGGACGCCGTTGAGCTGTTCGTCGCGGTAGCCGTCCAGCACGTGCAGGAACAGCTGCCGCTTGTCGCCGAAGGCCCCGTACAGACTCCCCTTGCCCAGTCCCGTGGCGCCCGTCAGGTCCTGCAGTGACGTCGCCGCGTACCCCTGATTCCAGAACAACTCGCGCGCAGACTCCAGAACCTGGTTCTCGTCGAAATTCCGCGGTCGTCCCATGTTCAACAGCATACGTCCTTCTTGACCTATCGGTCCAGATCGTGAGCGCCCGGCTGCATGCGGCACACGGGGGGACAGGCTGGGTGGTGGCGGGGTGTGTGGCGCACGACTCCCCCCGGCGCCCCGGCGACCTGGCTGCACGATCAGACTCTGCTGGACCGGCCCGGCAACGATGAGGTGCAACTGGCGCTCTTCCGCGACTACCCGACCAACATCGACGGCTACCCTCAACTCCAGGAATACTTCTGCACCAGCCAGGTCCCGCTCCTGGCGGTCTGGCAGGTCCCGCTCCTGGCGGTCTGGGGTGCGGGAGACGAGATCTTCGGACCGGACGGGGTCCAGGCTTTCACCCGCGATCTGCCAGACTCGGAAGTTCACACTGCCGACTGGGCACTTCGCCCCGGAGACGCACCTCGACGCCATCAGCGGCTACATCCGCGGGTTCCTCGGCCGCGTCCTGGACTGAGATGCAGCCGGTCTTGACCGCACCCCATGCGTGAAGCCGTCGGAGTGCCCCGCGGCGCGCGAAGGTCGTCTGCGCGGCGGTCCAGAAGCTGAGCTGATCCGGCTACGAATGGAACTGATCAACGTCGCCAGGGCGCTGCCGGGACGAGTTGCGTACAGGGGGCGGTCCGTCGGAGGGATCAGTCTGCCGCCTCACTCTGCGACAGTCCGGGGGCTGGAACGACCTCGAGTTCGCTGGGGGCGAGTGTGTGGCCGTCGGAGCAGGAGAGTTCCACGTGTACGGGAGCATCGCAGTCTCGGTGCCGCAGGCGGACTGGACCGCCTTCCGTTCCCGGGGTGGCGTGGCGGTCGCCCCACTCCATCAGCGCGAAGTAGGCGATCAGGAGCTCCTGGCCGGGTTCGGTCAGTTCGTAGCGGTCGCGTGTTCGCTGTCCGGGCGCCTGGTAAGGGATCCGCCGCAGGAGTCCGACCTCGACGAGTTCTCGTAGGCGTTTGGCCGTTGCGGGTGCGCTCAACGGGGTGTGGCGGACGAAGTCGTTGAAGTAGGTCGTGCCGTAGAAGGCCTCGCGCAGCACGAACAGATTCGAGGGCGTCCCGAGTACTTCCAGGGCCCGTGCCGCTGAGCAGCGGTGTTCGCTCCAGCTGTCCCGGTCGGTCAGCGGGCCAGTGAGTGCCGACATCACACCATCCCGTCTAGCGAAGCAGCAGACTTATGTTAGCTTAAGCCAGATCTGACTTAGCTATCGTTAAGTCAGCCCGTATCTGAGCTGGAGGGACTGGGCATGCCGTCACGCACTCTGGAGACCACGCTCGATCATGAGTGGTTCCTGGTTCGGCAGGGGCGCCGCTCCGGCCTGCCAGTGATCATCGCCATTCACTCCACCCGCCTCGGCCCTGCCGTCGGTGGCATGCGGATCGCTCGATACGACTCCCCGGCCGACGCGCTGGTGGACTGTCTCCGACTGAGCCGCGGGATGACCTACAAGGCCGCCGCGGTCCGCAATGGCACGGGCGGAGGAAAGACTGTCGTCCCGCTCCTGCCCGGGGGCCCTCAGCGCCTGGACGGCCAACTGCGGGAAGCCCTGCTGCTCGATGTCGCCGAACTGGTCCACGATCTGAACGGCGCCTACTACGTGGCCCCCGATGTCGGCACCAGCTCCGCCGACATCCAGCTCATGCGCCGTCGCACCCCCTACGTGGGCGGCTATTCCGCCACAGCCGATGGCCTCGGGGCCACTACCTTCGGGACTGCCGCCGGCGTCGAGCATGCGATGAACGCAACCGCCGCGCATCTGTGGGGAACACCGCATCTGCGGGGGCGTGACGTGGTGGTGATCGGATTCGGCGGCGTCGGGCATGAGCTCGCCAAGCGCCTGCTCGCACAAGGCGCTCACGTGCGGGCGACCGACGTCGACGCCGGGCGACGCTCGGCCGTCGAAGCGTCCGGAGCGCAGTGGGTAGAACTGGACGGCGCGTACACCCTTCAGACCGACATTCTGGCGCCCTGTGCCCTGGGCGGCGCTTTCACCTCCGAGCTCGTCGGCTCACTGCGTTGCCGGGCGATCGTCGGCTCGGCCAACAACCAGCTGGCCCACGACGCAGTGGCACAGGACCTGGCCAAGGCGCGGATCACCTGGGTGCCGGACTTCGTGGCAAACGCCGGCGGGGTCATGTATGCGTCCGGCCTGGAGCTTCACCAACTGACCCTGGCTCAGTCCCTGCAGCGGCTCTCCTCCATCGAGGAAGCCACCGCACGGATACTGGAGGACAGTGCGAATGAGGCAGCAACACCCCTGGCCGTCGCCTACCGTCTCGCCGAAGACGTCCTGACCGCCGCAGGAGCCCACCGACTGAACGGAAACACCCCCAGTACCACTTGATGCGATACCGAGGAACCCCGGCACGAAAGCTCCCCTCTCACCCGATAGCTCTGGTTGCGCTGCTCATTTCTCTAGCGATATCGGCATGCGGGATTCCCTCCACCAGTGTGGTTCAGGTGGGCGAGCCTGCGACCGGGATAGATGTGCGGAAGATTCGTGTCTACTTCTGGTCCGGCGGGAACCTGACATCACTGCCACGACTTGTCGATACCACAGGAAACGTACAGACCGCGGTCGAGTTGTTGTTCGCTGGGCCGACCGAGGACGAAGCGGCCCGGGTCACCACAGAGCTTCCTCGACTGGCGGTCGATCCTCTGGCCTTGTCGAGCCACGGCTCCGTGACGATCGCCCTGCCTGAACTATCCGTTCCCTTGAGTCACGCAGCCATGGACCAACTGGTATGCACCGCTGCGCGCGCCGAAAAAGATACTCTTACACCTCGGACTCGCGAGCCCACGATGAACCACGGCCCAGGAGAAGTAAAGAAGCGGATGAGAGTCCATGTCAGCGGCTCAGGTTGGAGTTTGACGCAGACAGCATGTCCGATGCGCTAGCGCAAAAGATCCTTCTCCGTGCCCGATCGCTGGCTTGGCCACCTGATTTTCTATCCACGAATGGAATGTAGTACTCACATGTCAGAGCTGGGAGCACACGACGCAGGCCCGTGCCAGCAGGTCGACGACAGTATGGCCCGGGTCTTCCAGCTGTTCGGAAAGCGCTGGACGGGCCTGATCGTGGCCGTGCTGCTGCCGCATCCCGTCCACTTCGCCGACCTGCGCCGGGCGATCCCCGGCATCAGCGAACGGATGCTCTCCGACCGCCTCACGGAACTCGGCGCCGCGGGACTCGTCGCGCGCGACGTCGACGAAGGTCCCCCGCTGCGGGTCTCGTACAGTCTGACGGAGGCCGGCGCCGCGCTGGAGCCCGCGCTGAAGGAACTGGGCAGCTGGGCGGAGAAGCATCTCCGAGCTCAGAAAGTGAGCCGGGCTGGGCAATATGCTTCGGGGAGCCGAAGAGCCTTTCGCTCGAAATCCCGAAATGGTGAGCCAGACAAGGATCACCTCCTCGCTCGGCTCACGGACACCGCCGACGCTTCCAGCTTCGTCAACGGCGCCGACTGTTTCGCCGACGGCGGCCAGGCTCAGGTCTGACACCCACGTAGCGGACATCTGCATACCCAGGCTCCCCGAACAACTGTCACCTGCGGGGCTCGCCACCCAAGGGGGTGACAGCCTGCGCCCAGTTCGCCGCGAGCCGCAGGCGGGGGTTCCATGAAATGCCATTCCGCTCAGTCATCGGGAAGTATGTAGAGGGATTGTCAAGAGTTTCGGATGGCGTCACTCACTCCGACCCTCAAACTGAAAGGGCAAAACGGATTTAGTGTATTTACCGCCGTCCAGATTCGCCGGCGTTAGCAACCGCTGCCGCGGAGGACCTCGTCCGGAGAGCAGCTAACATGCACCCCCGCACCGGGAGGTGGGTCGCTGCGCGGAGCATTGGTCGGTTACTTCTATTCGGGCTGCGGTTCACCAGGTGTGAGTGTCACGAACGTCAGGTTGCGTACAGGTTGCATGCATGAGCACCTCTCTCTTTCGACCCGTTTGCATCGAATGGCGCCAAGTGATCGAATAATGTCTCAAACAGCGGCCCGTTCGACGACCAGTCGAACCGTAACGGCCGCGAAGCTTCATTGCACAGGGGTACACACACCATGATCCATCGTTTTCTTGGTCGCCCGATGGCCGCGAACGCGCAAAACTCTATATCTGGACTTTCCGTGCCGTCCGGTGCAGGTCTTCTCGCGTGCCGCGTTCTCGATTCTGCGACCCAGCCGGTCAGGCACGCCGAATTCACTGTGAGCGACAGAAACGGTCATAAGGTTGTGGGCGGGGAGACTGACCCCTTCGGCATGATCTTGGCGATGGTTCCCGTTGGGGAATACCGGCTCGCTGTCTCGACAGAAAGTTTCAGCCCGTACCGGGGAAACGAGTCTGTCGTAGAGGAGGGAAAGTGCACCGGGGTGAAAGATATTCTGCTCCAGGCAGCACCTTTGATCCCTTTGCCAACCCCCGGCGAATGGGAAATCGAACGAGCTCATACCCGAATTTCCTTCGCAGCCCGGCACATCGGACTGGGCCGCATCTTTGGCCATTTCAACAACTTCTCCGGGGCGATTCGGGTCGGGGAGTCGATGGAAGAGACGGCAATGCATGTCGTTATCGACGCCGCCTCGATCGACACCAATGTAAAGATGCGTGACGAGCATCTGCGGTCCGCGGATTTCCTGGACGTGGACCAGTATCCGACCATGGAGTTCTACAGCGACCGTTTCGTTCATCGCGGCGGAAACAACTGGGCGATCACCGGCGGACTCACGCTGCACGGAGTCACGCGCACGGTAACCCTCGACGCTACATACGGCGGTCTGCGCGTCGGTATGGAAGGTGAGACCCGTGCGGCAATCCGGGCCACCACCGAGCTACACCGCGAGGACTACACCATCAACTGGCAGTCGATGCTGGCCCGCGGCATCGCAGTCGTTGGCTCCAACATCAATATTGAACTCAACGTCCAGATCGTCCCCAGGGGCACCGAGCTGGAATTCAAGTGACACCTCTTGCATGTAGTCGGCCCGCTGTTCGCCGATCGACCCGGCCGGAATGTATGCGGACGTTCTGCGCGGCGTATAAACGGTGCGCGGGACCGCATTGGCCGGTTCGAGCTGATGCTAATAGGACTCCGTTAGGTCTTTCTTGATCTTGTTGTTGTGCGGGCTTTGGTGGGGAGGGGTTGCTGGCAGCTGGTACAGATTCCGGTCCAGCACCTCAGGGTGTCTTGGAGGGCGTCGAGGATCTGGTAGAGGGTGATGCTGGTTGCGATGCTTTTGGGGCCAGGCGCTGTTCGGTGAGGAAGGCGTGCGCGGCGGTCACGAGGGTGATGTGGTGGTGCCAGCCCGGCCAGGAACGGCCTTCGAAGTGGTCAAGGCCCAGACCGTGCTTGAGCTCTCGGTAGTCGTGTTCGATGCGCCAGCGGACCTCGGCCAGGCGGACCAGATCGGCGGTCGAAGTGTCGGGCGGGAGATCCTGGGCGAGCGGATACTCGAAGATCTTCTTGCCGTAGACCGGCTCGGAGTCCATGGGATTCGCCGACGCATCCAGATCCGGCTCGGCGATTCGGCGGCGGCGCGGGCGGCGTACGTCCGCGGACTCCGCCAGCCAGATCGAACGGTGGCACCGAGCGGCCGGTGCGCTGCGCCGCCTCGATCTTGTCCAGGGAGTCGTAGGTACAGAACTCCGTCACCGCGTCCAGGACCCCAGGGGCGACCGCCGACAGCGCCGCGGCCAGGCCGGCGGCGTCGCCGGTGGAGCCAACCTTCGCCTCGGCCAGGCTCTGGTGGGCCCGGGTGTCCATCGAACACACCGCCACCATCCCTCGGCCCGGCCGTCCTTCCGCCAAGCCAGCGCGGTCTGCGCAATCAAATCCAGCGTCGGCACCACCACCAAGGTCAGCTGTGATCCGGGCGTGCCCGCCAGACGGATACCGACCAGCGTCTTGCCCGTCCCGCACGCCGACACATACAAGCCCCGCGGGCCTGGACGATGCAGATGCCGTACCGCGCGGTCGTGCCCGTTCTGCTGGTCGGGGCGCATGGTGACCTGCCTGGCGGCGGGCTCCGGCTGGCGGGGCTGGCGGGGCTCATACGAGCCATTCTCCCCGGGTGCCGCGAGGCGAAAGTGCCGGGAAGGGGTGGATCTGCCCAATGCGAACGGGCCCAGTTCCGTGGCTCGGGACTGGGCCCGCTGCTGCAGGTACCCGACCTGTGGTGTTGTCCCATTTGCTATGGTTCGCGACCAGTAGCGTTCAGGGAGTCGGTCGGCTTCCTTGCTCAGCTGGCGGAGAAGGCGGGGTAGTCGGTGTAGCCCTCGGCGTGACCGGCGTAGTAGGTGTCCCGGTCGCCGCCGGCCAGCGGGTGGCCCTGCGCGAAGCGCTCGACCAGGTCGGGGTTGGCGATGAAGGGCTCGGCGAAGGAGACCGCGTTGACGATCCCGTGGTCGAGGATCTCGTTGCCGAGGGCCTGGGTGAAGCCGAGGTTGGCGACGATGTTGCCCTGGTAGTGGGCGCGGTAGCGGGAGAAGAGGGCGGTGCGCTCCTCGATGGTGCCGGGGGTGCCCAGGAGGTGGAGGTAGGCCAGGTTGCTGTCACTGAGCTTCTTGAGCAGCTGGTCGTAGTCGGCGAGTGTCTCCTCGTCCGCGGTGAACGTGGTTCCGTTGGCCCAGCCCGGGGACATCTTCACGCTGATGCGGTCGCTGCCCCACACGTCGCTGACGGCGTCGAGGATGTCGAGGAGGAACTGGGCCCGCTTCTCGCTGCTGCCTCCGTAGGCGTCGGTGCGCTGGTTGAGACGCGGGTTGAGGAACTGCGGGATCAAGTGGGACTGCTGGGCGTGGATTTCCACGCCGTCGAAGCCGGCGCGGCGGGCGTTCTCGGCCGCATGGCGGTAGTCGGCGATGGTGGCGGCGATCTCAGCAGCGGTGTAGGCGCGCGGGGTGACGGTGTCCTTCGGGCCGGAGGGGGTGAAGGACTTCTCGCCAGGGTTGATGGCCGAAGGTCCGGCGGGCAGGCGGCCGCCGAGGTGGTCGGGGTGGGAGGCCGCGCCGAGGTGGCCGAACTGGGAGACGATCCGCCCGCCGACCTCGTGGACGGCTTCGGTGACCTTCACCCAGCCGGCGGTCTGCGTGTCGGTGTAGATGCCGGGCGCGTGGATGAAGCCGATCGCGTCGGGGTTGACCCAGGTTCCCTCGGTGACGATCAGGCCGGCGCCGGCGCGCTGCGCGTAGTAGGTCGCGTGCAGGTCGGTGGGGGCCAGCTCGGCGTTCTGAGCCCGGGCGCGGGTCATGGGGGCCATGACGACGCTGTTGGGGAGCTCCAGCGCGCCGAGGCGGACGGGCTGCAGGAGGGGCTGGGTGGTGTTCATGAGCAACTTCCTTGTGCTGAGGGGTGGATGAGGAGGAGAGCGAGGAATGGGCGAGGGCCCGGCTCAGTCCTGTTTGAGGGCGTGGAGGCCGGAGAGTGGGCCGCCGAGCTGCATGAGGCGTCCGCCCTGGCGCAAGGAGCCGAGGTCGACGGGGGCGAAGCCGAAGGCGGCGGTGAGGTCCTTGACGGTGGTCTTGGCGTCGGCGTCGTCGCCTGCGAGGAACAGCACCTGGCGTCCGGCCTGGTGGCGCGGGTCGGCGGCGATGTACTGGCCGTAGAGGGTGTTGAACGCCTTGACGACGCGGGCTCCGGGCAGCAGTGAGGCGACGTGTTCGCTGCCGGTCAGCTCGCCCAGGTCGGCGATCTTCGTGTGCGGGGGCGGGGAGGCGAACTGGTTGGTGGCGTCGATGACGATGCGCCCGTCGAAGGGTGGCAGGCCGGCTACCGCGTCCGGGATCTGGGGCCAGCCGACTGCGAGCACGACGAGTTCCGCCGCGGCGGCTTCCTGCGGGGTGCCGGCGTGGGCGAGCGGTCCGAGTTCGTCGGCGAGGCCGGCCAGGGAGGCGGGGCCGCGGCTGTTGCTCAGTACGACCTGGTGGCCGTGGGCCACGGCGTGGCGGGCGATGGCCTGGGCGACGGTTCCGGCGCCGAGGGTTCCGATCTTCATGGCGGTGCCCTTCGTGGGGTTTAGGGTGCGGGGCTGGTGAGCAGGACGGTTCCGCTCTTGCCGGGGCGGCGGACATGGTCGATGGCCTTCGCGAAGTCGGCGAGGTCGTAGCTGGCGGCGACCTCGAAGAGTTCCGGGGCGGTCGCGGCCAGACGGGCGGCGAAGGCGACGTCCTCGGCCCGTTCCTCAGGGGTGCGGGCGGCCATCCAGTGGAAGACGGACGTGCCCTGCACGGTCAGGGCCCGCGGGGTCAGCGCGAGCGACTCCAGCGGCGTGCTGCCGGAACCGAGCCCTCCGTAGGTGATCAGCGTGCCGCCGTCGGTGAGCAGCCCGGCCAGTTCACCGGTCAGGGATCCGCCCACTGCGTCCAGTATGACCTGGGCACCCCGGCCGCCGGTCGCGTCCTGGACCTGAGTGCGCCAGTCCGCGTCGGCCGTCGAGATGGTCGGCAGTCCGGGGAAGCGCTGGCGCAAGGTCTGCGCCCCCGTGGCGCTGCGTACCAGGTTGACCAGCGGGATGCCGTGCTTGAGTGCTGCGGCGCTGACCAGCTTTCCCACCGACGAACCGGCGGCCGTCTGCACCACCGGACCGGCCTGGCCGTGCTGGGCGTCCTCGACCGCCCGCAGCAAGGAGAGCAGGGTGAGTGGGTTGACCAGCATCAAAGCCGCGGTCTCGTCGCTGAGTTCCTCGGGCACCGGCACCACAAGATCGGCCGGCGTCGTGACGAGTTCGCTCCACGCGCCCGGCACCGGGAAGAACGCCACCCGCTGACCGGGCCGCAGATCCTGCACGCCCTCGCCGACGGTCTCGATGACGCCCATTCCCTCCACGCCGGGAATCCGTGGCGTGGCGAACCGCTGCCGCGGCCCACCCGCAAGGCCCTCCACTCCCGCCAGGTCGCCGTGGTGGATCGGCCGGGACAGCACCCGCACCCGCACCTGCCCGGCCGCGGGCGCAGCAGGGGCCGGCTGCTCGCTCAGGCGTAGTACCTGCCCGGCTTCTCCGTGCTGGTCGTAGGCGATGGCGCGCATGACTCTCCCTTTCCACGATCTATTGATGATGAGCATCATTGGAACTCCTGCTATGATGAGAGGCGTCATCAAAAAGGTCAAATCGAGAGCGACGCGAGAGGACGGCCATGCCGCGGATCACCAAGGAGGACAAGGCCCGCAACCGGCAGAACATCCTCGAAGCGGCGGGCCGCATGTTCCGCTCTCAGGGCATCGACGCGGTCGGTATCGCCGAGCTGATGAAGGAAGCCGGACTCACCCACGGCGGCTTCTACAACCACTTCGCCTCCAAGAACGACCTGGCCGTGGAGGTGTGCGGTGCCTCCTTCGCCGCCTCGCTCGGGGGCCTGGCCCGGACGATCGAGGACGGTCCGGGCCAGGCCGGCTCTCCGCTGGAGCGAGTCGTGGCCGGCTACCTGTCCACCGCGCACCGTGACGCCCAGGACGGCGGCTGTCCCTCCGCCTCCTTGGTCACCGACGCCGGACGGCACAGCGAAGCCGTGCAGAGCGCGTACGCCGAAGGCGTCGAGGGGTATCTCACCGGCTTCGCCGCCGAGTTCCTGCGTGAAGCCGAGGAGAAGGGGCACGAGCTCGACCCGGGCGAGGCCCGCCACAGGGCCATCCGCCTGCTCAGCGAAATGGTCGGCGCGCTGATGCTCGCCCGCGCCGTACGCCACGTCGAGCCCGAGCTCTCCGACGAGATCCTGCAGACCGGCCGCAGCCACGCCCTCGACTGACGCGGCTCAGGGCTGCTGCGGGACGTGGAGCTGAGGCGTTCGCGAGAGACGGCCCGGCCCCGACGAGTGCAGGAATGGACACGCTCCCTACAAGGCTGATCGGTGAGTAATTGTCAATACCCGTGGATCTGAGCTGCGTTCATGCTGATGTGGGCTTGCGGGCGAGGATCTGGATCCCCGTTGACTCGTGCCCGTTCATGGTGGGCACCGTGATGGTCCGGGTGTCGACGTTCTGGAAATCGGTGAGCAGGGTGGAGAACCTTTCGCGGGGGTGGTGGCGGCAGACCGCACCGTCGCCGGTTTCGAACACGCCATAGCTGCCGTAGTGATCAGCATGGCGGCCGTAACGGCTGCGGTTGCGTTCGTCGTCCTGCAGCAGAAGATCGCTGATGTAGAGGAACCCGCCGGGCTTGAGGATGCATCAATCGGTGCTGGGCTTCATCGCCGGGAATGCAGGTCAGCACGGCGAAGAGCAGAACGGCGTCGAAGCCTGCGTCCGGACAGGGCGAGGCCGGTGGTGCGTCCAGGGCGGCAAAGCGCATGGTGGGGGTGCAGGCGGCGTGCCCGACTGATCATTGCCGGTGAGGCGTCGACGCCCGTGAGGTGGTCGAAGCCGTGCTGTTCGAGCTCCTTCATGATGCGGCCGTAGCCGCATCCGTAGTCGAGGATCGCGGCGTGCCTGCTGATCCCGTCGAGCCAGGGCAGGTGGAGCGGGTGGGTGAATGTCTTGGTGGCCGCGGCGGCGTCCCAGTAGGGAACCTGGCTGTCGAGGTCGGACATGGCAGATGCCTCTCTGGGCGCTTGGCTGAAGCCGGTCATGCTGCCAGGGCGGCGGGGCGTTCGACGAGTTGGCCGCGTTCGAAGCGGGATCCGGCACGGACGAGGGCGACGAGGTGGGGTGCGTTCACCGCCTGCCACCGCTGCTGGGCGGACTCGACGAGCTTGAAGACCATGGCGAGGGCGGCGGTGCGGGAGCCGGCGCCGCGGGTGACCTTGGTCCGCAGCCGGACGGTCGAGAACGTCGACGCCTTCAGCCGCGGCATAGGCAAAGACATCCGCCAGCGTGCGAAGCCGCACGTCGGGACGGCCTGGCACGGCGAAGCCACGGGCAGCCAGGAGCGGGCGGATTTCGTGGACGGCCCGGGTGATCGTGCAGCGGTCCACGTCGTAGAGCACGGCCAGCGCCGCGTGTGGGAGTTGGAAGCGCAGGATGACCAAAGCAGCGATGACACGGTCGGTGAACACCAACTGGTGACGGGGTCCTGCGCCAGCCGCACGCATGCGGTCGTGGCCCCGGCGGTCATGCAGTCGCCCCTCTTCCGATGCCGTCCATGCGTCGGCCAACTCGCCGATCAACTCGCCGAGTCGACGGCGCTGGAGACCAGTGAAGATACGGTGGGACAAGGCCGCGCGGGCTAGGTGTTGCATCACAACAACACCAACTCGCGCGGCCTTCTCCACGTCCCCGACCGCTGGACCCGGCATTGCCGGTGCTCGTCAGCCTTGCCGCCGGCGCCGCCGCAGAACACCAACGGTGCCGCTAAGGGCCACAAACAGAGAGCCGCCCACCAGCCAAGGCAGGTTCGAGGTGACAGATGCCGCGGGGTGGTTCTCGAAGACCATCCGTGACATCGCTTCCCCGAGCAGCCCGCCGGTCAGCGTGAGCCCCCAGAACATCAGAAGGATCGTCCAACCGTTCCGGGCACGAATCCAGTCATTCACGCGGTCATCGTGCGCCCAGCGTCCCATCGGTCACAAGCCAGCCCGCTGAAAGGCAATGACCGCCGACACCAAGATCACGACGCCCCACCCACAATCGAGCACAACCTCGTAAGGGGAAGCTTCTAGCCGCGCCTTGCCCCTGCGGCCGTGCCAGTCCATGGCCCGGTCTCACACGGTGTGGGCGGTTGCATCACCTCAAGCTGGCCGCTCTGCAGGGACGTCAGACCGTCCGGCGCAGCCGTTCAAGGTGCGGGAGGACGGCGAGTCGGGTGAACGCGGTGGCCAGTCGGGGCGCCAGGGCCAGGTGCGGCGATTCTCAGGCGCGGATGGCATCGTCGGCTGTAGGCGTGCCCGTGCCTGCTTTCTGGCATCGACAGTCTGTGGCAGCCGATGTCCGGCCGCCACCCGATCCACGCAAAGTGGCGATGACGCCACTCGTTAGGATTAGCTCTGGTGGTCTGGGGTCAGATTCCTCCACACGATGGTCCGGGGGCCTTCGATCAGGAATGAGAACCACCACCATGACCTCCGTTCCCGATGTCTCCATACGGCGCAGGGCCCGCTACGGCATAGCTGCGGCGCTCGTCGCAGCCAGCGTCCTGAGCGCCTGCGCCGACCGGACGGGCCGCACAGTGAACCCCCGGGAAGACCCTGCTGCCGCGGTGGCCGACAGGGTCGCGCCGAAGTACGCCCCGTGCGGCAAGCCGCCGGTGAAGTTGGAGAAGCAGGACCAGGACTTCCTCAACCAGTTGGCGGCCGCCGACGGCCCACCGCTGTACACCCTGTCCTACAAGGCCGCTCGCCAGGTGCTCGACAAGCTGCAATCGGGGCCCGTGGCCAAGCTGCCCGCCAACATCACCGAGCGGACAGTCCCGGGCGGCCCCACCGGGCCGGTGTCCATCCGTGTCGTCCGGCCGGCCGGCGTCAAGGGCCCGCTGCCCGGCATTGTCTACATCCACGGCGGCGGCTGGGTCCTCGGCAATGCGATGACCCACGACCGCCTGGTACGCCAGATCGCCAACGGGGCGCGGGCCGCCGTGGTGTTCGTCAACTACACGCCCTCCCCCGAAGCCCAATTCCCGGTCCCGATCGAGCAGGCCTACACAGTCGCCCAGTGGGTCGCCCGCAACGGCCGCACGATCGATATCGACCCCACCCGGCTTGCCATCGCCGGTGACTCCGTCGGCGGCGACATGACCGCCGCCGTCACCCTGATGGCCAAGCAACGCGGCGGACCGCACTTTGTCCGGCAGGTCCTGCTCTACCCGGTCACCGACGCCCGCTTCGACACCGCCTCCTACAATCGGCTCGCGGAGGGCTGTTGGCTCACCCTCCCGGCCATGAAGTGGTTCTGGGATGCCTACGCCCCCGACCCCGCCGTCCGCGCCCAGCCACTCGCCTCACCGCTGAACGCCAGTGTCGATCAACTGCGTGGCCTCCCCGAAGCACTGATGATCACCGACTCGGACGCCTTGCTCGACGCGGCCAATGCCTACGCCGCGAAACTGCAAACCGCCGGAGTTCCCGTCACCCTCTCGCACTACGGGTCCATCACCCACGACTTCATGATGCTCGACGCCCTGGCCGGCACCCAGGCCGCCAAGGACGCCGTCGCGGAGACCACCGGCGCCCTCCGCGAAGCCCTCTACGCCCCACGCCAGCCCGGGCGGGGCAAGTGACACCGCGGCGCCCGCCGCTGTAGTGACCTGCACCACCGGTGATTGGGTGGCGCTTACCCGCTCCAGGACTGAGAAGGCGGCCGCGGTCGCTCCGGACACGTCGCGTAGACGCCCCCAGCGCCGCGGTCACAGGTCCAGGACCAGGTCCGCCAGCGGCTGCAAGGAGCAGATGGGGTGTGGACTCGCGCGGAAGGCTTGCTACTGACAACGGTCGGCTGACCGACGGCACCGCCCTGATCTGCTGCTCGCGTCTTCCTGCGGACGTCGACGCGGACCTGCGATCGCTAGGGCGGTCACCTCGTTAGTCCTGGAGTACGGCGAAGAGAAGATTCAGTCCTTCGGTCATGGTGGGGTGCGTGATAATCATGTCGCGGAGGGCGGTGTAGGGGAGATCGGCGAGCATGGCGGTCTGCACTGTGGTGAGGGTCTCGCCACTCTCCGGGCCTAGGAGGGCCACGCCCAGGATGCGGTCGGTGCGGGCGTCGACCACGGCCTTCCAGAGGCCGTCCGTATCCCGCATCGTACGCGCCCGCGGGATGGCGGCCACCGGCAGTCGGGCGACGCGCACTTGGTGTCCGGCGGCACGGGCCTGGGACTCCGTGAGCCCGATGCGGGCTAGTTCCGGGGTGAGGAAAGTGGTGTGGGGAACAAGCCGGTCCTTTGTGGAGCGGGAACCGCCGGCAAGGTTGGCCTTAAGGATCCGGTAGTCGTCCAGGGAGATGTGTGTGTACTGCGGGCTGCCGGCGACGTCTCCAGCGGCCCATGTGTGTGGGGCGGAGGTGGCCAGGCGGTCGTCGACGGCGACGAAGCCGGCTGCTGTGGTCCGGACCCCGGCGGCAGGGAGGTCAAGTCCGGCAGTGACGGGTCGGCGGCCGACTGCGACAAGCACCTCGTCGCCGCTCAGCACCGTGCCGTCGGACAGTGCCACAATGACCCGTCCGTCCGCGCCCCGTCGGACGGAGGTGGTGGAACGGTGGGTGAGTACGTCAACGCCACCGGCGGCCAGCAGGCTGGTGACCGCCTGCGCAATGTCTTCGTCCTCCCTCGCCAGCAGCCGCGGGCCCCGGGCCACAAGGGTCACCCGGCTGCCGAAGGCCGCGAACATGTCCGCGAACTCCAGACCGACCGTGCCGCCGCCGATCACGATCAGGTGCTCCGGCAGCCGCTCCAGGTGCAGCAGGGTCTCACTGGTGAGTACACGCGCGTCCGCCAGGCCTGGGATGTCGGGCAGGAGTGGGGTCGTCCCGGTGTTGACGACCGCTTCGGCGCCGCGCAGCCTCCGGGTGCCGCCGCTGTTCAGGGTCACCGCTACCGTGCGTTCCGCAGTGAAGCGGGCCTCTCCGAGGATGAAGTCCATGCCGGAGTCGACGAACTGCTTGTGATTGATGGTGACCATGCCTTCCACCACGCCGGTCTTATGCGTGCGCAGCAGTTCGGCGCTGGCCTCGGGGGTTTCAGTCACAAACCCCAGCTGTCGCGCCCGGGCGAAGGTGCGCATGGCGCGGGCGCTGGCTACCAGAGCTTTGGTGGGGATGCAGGCGACGTTGATGCAGGTGCCGCCGATCATGCCCCGCTCTACCATGGCGACCCGTTTGCCGCTCCTGGCCCAATCCATGGCGAGCGTCTTGCCGGCCTTTCCGCCGCCTACGACGAGCAGGTCGAACTCCTCAACCGGGTCGACCATGTCGACCATCTCCGTCCTGTGTGGCATGCCCTCTGCCGCGGTCCGTCGAAGGAAAGGAGGGGCACGTGTCGTCGTGGGTAGATCACTCCTGGTTCCTGGGGCGTCCTCGGTGGGGACTGACATGCCGGACGGCGGACTACCTGCGCCCGCAGGTTTCGCCGAAGGGCCTGGAGGTGGAGGCTTCGCAGTGACGATGCCGGTCTGTGCACCGGCATCCTGGTCGACTTACAGATCCAAAACGACGCCTTCGGTGGGCTTGGAGCAGCAGATGAGGATGTTGCCTTCGGCTGGTGGTTCGACCGGATCAGGTGAGTAGTCGACGGTGCCGGACATCAGGGCGAGTTCGCAGGTGTGGCAGACGCCGGTGCGGCACGACCACTGGACGGGGACGTCGCACGCTTCGGCGAGTTCGAGCAGGGAGTCCTGACTGTCGTTCCAGGGGACAGTGAGGCCGCTACGGGCGAAGGAGACGGGAGGACCGGTGCCGACGGGGCCTGCGGGCTGGTGGGGCGCGGGTGCGGTCGAGGAACCTTTCACTCCCGGGGTGAGGGAGGGCCCGGCGCCGAAGATCTCGGTGTGCACTCGCGACGTTTCCAGCCCGGCGTCGACGAGCGCGGCGGTGACACTGTTCATGAAACCCACGGGCCCGCAAAGGTAGGCGTCGGCGTCGGTCGGCAGGCCTAGACCCAAGATGCGGTCGGCCGAGAGCCGGCCGGCCTCTGTGTAGTCGACGCCCTTGCGGTCGGCGTCGCTCGGTTTGCTGTAAAAGATGCTTGACCGGGCGTTCGCAAGGCCTTCGATCAGGTCGTGGCTCTCCTGAGCAAAGGGATGCTCGGTGCTGTCACGGGCTGCGTGCAGCCACCACACCTGGCGCGGGGAGCGGTCACGCGCAAGCGCGTGGAGCATGGCCAGCACGGGAGTCGCCCCCACTCCCGCGGACAGCAGCACCACCGGGTTGTCGCCTTTGGACAGGCAGAACGTTCCGCGGGGCGCGGCCGCGTCCAGGGTGTCGCCGACGCGTATGTGGGCGCGTAGCTCGTTGCTGGCAGCGCCGTGCGGTTCGACTTTGACGCTGATGCGGTAGGTGCCGGTGCCGGACTCGCCGGACAGGGAGTAGGTGCGGATCAGCGGCGGCACGTCTCCCTCGATCGGGACCTTCACGGTGAGGAACTGACCGGGCAAAGCAGTGGGCAGTGCTGAACCGTCGGCTGCGGCCAGGGACAGTGAGAACACACTCCGGCTCTCGGGCTCGATGCGCGTGACGGTCAGCGGGCGGAAGCCGGGCCAGCTGGGCGGCGGGGCAGTGGCGGCCTTGTTCAGCCCGGCGCTGCCCGAGGAGCCGTCGGCCGCCTCGCTGTCGGCCTGGTCCAGGAGAGTCTGCATGGAGCCCTGCCAGCCGGGACTGAGGGCCGGGATCCGCAGGGCCCGTTCGACCTGCTGGCGTGTGTGTCCAGGTAGGTAGAGCACTCGGTCGATCTCCTCGACGGTCATCGCCTCGGGGCCTGTGGATACCTTGACGATCTCCTGCCCGGCCTCGACCTGGCCCTCCTCGATCACCCGCAGGTAGAAGCCGGGGCGGTGGTGGGCCACGAGCAGCGCCGCCATCTGCGGCTCTCCCATACGCAGGCCCACGCGGTAGCAGGTCACCCGGGGCTGGGTGACTTCGAAGAGCGCGCCGCCGATGCGGTAGCGGTCGCCGATGCAGACCTCGTCGTCCGGCAGGCCGTCGACGGTGAAGTTCTCCCCGAACTGGCCGGGCGCCAGGTCGTCGCGGCCCAGCTCCTTCGCCCAGAACAGGTAGGAATCGGTCTGGTAGACCAGTACCGCCCGCTGTTCGCCGCCATGCCCGCCCAGATCACCCTGGCCGTCGCCATCGATGTTGAGGCGCCGCACCATCTGCGGCCCGGCGACGGTTTGCTTGTACACGCCGGTGTGCACCGTCCTGCCGTGCCAGGGCACGTCGCGGGGCATCCCGACGTTCACTGCCATCAACGTGGCCACCAGCCACCTCTCTTACCGCTACTTCCCATGTCAGGAACTGGTAGAGCCTTGACAGGGAAGCGACTTGCATCGGTTCCGGGCCTCTTGGCCGCCGTCTCAGTCGCTTGCAGTCACGGCCCTGGCGACCAGGTCGGTGTCCTCGTACAGGTGCAGCCGGACCAAGTACCCAACTCGACGGTGAAGTGGAAGGCGACGAGCATTCCGACGTGGCGGCCGTTCGCTTTCACGGCAAGGCTGAACCGGCCCAAGGCCGCCGCGTCGGCGCCGTCGACGAGGATCTTGTCGATGCTCGTCTCGCTCTTTTCCGGGACGAACACCGGCCACAGAGTCTTGAAGGGGAACCTGTTCGTGTCGCGTGCGCCGACCGGCCCGCGGCAGCATGCTTTGGTCTCCAGGCACAAACCAGTCGATCTCCTCGGCGAAGACGTCGGCGACGCACTCACCGAGCAGCCGGAAAAACCTCCCGCCGGTCTCTCGGACGCTGGCCTCCTGGGCTGTTTCATGAGTCATGACTCCTCCTTTTTCGCCCAGGTGCAGCCCAGGATTCCGTCCGCGCCTCAGGTGAGGACGCGACCGAGGAACCCGTGGATGTAGCCGCTGATGGCATCCAGGTGTGTCTCCAGGGCGAAGTGCCCGGCCGGCAGCAGGTGGACTTCCGCGTCGGGCAGGTCACGGGAGAACGCCCGCGCGCCGTCCGGCCCGAAGATCTCGTCCCTCTCGCCCCAGACCGCGAGCACCGGCACCTGGCTGGTGCGGAAGTATTCCTGCAGCTGCGGGTAGCCGTCGATGTTGGTCGGGTAGTCACGAAACAGTGCCAGCTGCACCTCGTCGTTGCCTGGCCGGTCCAGCAGGGCCTGGTCGTGAAGCCAGTTGTCCGGGCTGACCAGGCTCTTGTCGGTGGCACCGTTCTCGTACTGCCAGCGGGTCGTCTCCGAGGCGAACTTGGCCCGCGCGCCCGGTTCGGTGTCGGGTCCGGGAGCGGTGGCGTAGGCGAACAGGTCGTCCCAGAAGGGCTTGGCGAACCCCTCCATGTAGGCGTTGCCGCTCTGCGAGATGATCGTGGTGACTTCATAGGAGGGACTGAGGGCCAGCCGCCACCCGATGGGTGCCCCGTAGTCGTGCACGTAGATGGAGAAGCGCTTGATGCCCAGCTCGTCGAGCAGCCCCCCAGTAATATTGGCCAGGTTGTCGAAGGTGTAGTCGAATTCTCCGACCTTGGGCATGGACGACTGGCCGTAGCCGATGTGATCGGTAGCGATCACGTGATACCGGTCGGCCAGTGCCGGGATGAGATGACGGAACATGTGTGAGCTGCTGGGAAATCCATGCAGCAGCAGGACGACCGGTGCTTCAGTGGGACCAGCCTCGCGGTAGAAGACCTCTTGGCCGTTAACAGTTGCTGTTTTGTGGTGCGTGGGGAGCATGACGACCGACCTCCTGGGATCTTCGAGCGCGGAATATGCGTCAAATCCGCCCGCAGGCAACCCCTTTCGCTGCGATGATCGGGAGGGGTGGTCACCTGCTCAGGCTCGGGAGTGTTTTCCCCTCGGCGGCGTGGCGCCTCGAGACAGATGGCGTTGGGCACAACGTGTTCACGCTAGACCCGCCCCCCGGGGACAGCAACACAGAGACGGATAAATGCGACCTTTTAGATTTCCTTTGCAGATGGCGAAACGGGAATCGCGGATGCATTAAGGCACGAGGAGGTTGCGGAGGGTCACCGTCCCGCCTCTGCGGAGCGCAACTTGTCTGTACAGCGCCAAATACTCGGGTGGGCCCGAATTCCAAATATGCGTCTTCACTTATCACTGCGCCGCCTCGCGATGGCTGCGGGGCTACGCTGGAATGAACCGTCCGCTCCCACCCATCCATCGGATCGTCGGCCGTGCGGGTAGCCAGCTCTAGCGTGGTCATACGCGGCATGAAAAATTCTTCTTCCGACCGTATGCCGCCGCTGCCTGAAGGCGCTGGCAGCAGTTAGGAAGGCCACCATGAGCAATAGCAGCTCCCATCTGGCCTCCTACCATAAGGGTGAGTTGGCCGCTCAGGACCGCGCAGGATTCCGTGAGCACGCCGATCACCTGCGCCCGATCATCAGTGACAGACTTCCCCGTGGCGCCCGCGACTTCCTTGCCGATCTGCGGTTCCTGATTGTCGGAGCAACTGCACCGGACGGTCAAATGTGGGCGTCCATGGTGTACGGACAGCCGGGATTCCTGCAGGCGCTTGGCCCTCGCGAGGTGCTCATCGGAGCGCGCCTTTTGGACGTCGACCCGCTGGCGGCGGTCTTGGCGGCACCTGCACTTGCGGGCACTCTTGCCATCGACTTGAAAAACCGTCGACGCCTGAGGATCAACGGTCGGACCGTGCCCGCGGCAGGGGGACTCAGACTTTCAGTGGACCAGGCATACGGCAATTGCCCCAAATACATCCAGAGCCGCGAACCGCAGGAGGCAGCACCTGCGCCCAGGAAGCCCCAGGTGTCGGAGAGCAGCGAACTGCTCCCGGAGCAGCGCCGGATGATTGACACCGCGGACACGTTCTTCATTGCCTCCGCTTCCACGGCGGGTGACGCCGATGCCTCCCATCGCGGCGGCAACCCCGGCTTCGTCAGCAGCCTGTCCCCGCAACGGGTCCAATGGCCCGATTACGAAGGGAACACGATGCTGATGACCCTGGGAAATCTCACCGTCAACCCGGCCGCGGGCCTGTTGTTCATCGACTGGAAGGTCGGCAGGACCTTGCACCTGACAGGTACGGCGGTGATCGACTGGAGTGCGGACACCGCCGCTGAATTCCCCGGCGCGGAGAGAACGGTGGAGTTCCAGGTGGCCAAGGTCGTCCAGATCGACCACCCGGACGGCGCCCTGGTCTGGTCCGCGCCGCAGTATTCACGGTTCAACCCGCCGGTGGCGCCGGCAACCCCAGGGGGACCTTAGCCGGGCCACAGAGTCACCCGCCACGGGGCCCGGTAAGCAGCCCAACACGGAAGTGAGCAGACGCCACCCACCCATCGCCCGACGGCGCGTCAGGTGGCCGGAAACTTAGGGCTAGGGTGTCCAGATCACTGGTCACAGGGGGCTACTTGCCCTGGGCTGAAAGGGCGAGGAGTGTCGGCGGCACAGGGACCGGGCCGCCGCGCCCAAGGGTTTCTGAATCGGCGGGACCCTCCAGGAGGTCACCCCCGTGCTCACCGCGCTCGGGTACAAGGTCCTGGCCGGCGCCGTCACCGTGACCACGGCACAGCAACTCGCCGCGATCGCCGGGCACGACCCCACCCTCCCGTAATCCCCACCAAGATCGACGAGTTATTGATCGGCAGGCCCCTGTCCCCGTTCCCGCCACTGCCGGAGCCAACGCTCCACCGAACGCTCGCTCACCCTCGGCGCGGCGGCGATCTCTCCGTCCTTCTTCCCGCCCTCGAAGCGGACGACTGCCTTCAGTCGGATCCGCTCCCGCATGACCCTCTCGGTGTCGGTCAGGCCGCCGCCCTGCGCGTATCTCACCGTCCAGCCGTACACAGAACGACCCCGGCCCGTCAGGCAAACGGCCCCGACATCACCCGATCAAGTTCAGTAGTGAACTGCGACTGGAGTATTAGCTTTTCATTCAGTCCGGCGAAATTCGTTATAGAGGCAGTTTTTGAGGTGGCACACGTAAGCCCTATCATGTATAAGCTTCCCACATGGAATGGCACGCCGCCTCATCTGATGCATTATCGCCGCACCGAGAGAACCGCACACAGGGGCCAGCAGATACACCCACAGATCCCCCCACGTGTTACTGATGGCGGCGGGAGCGAGGCTCCGTGCAGGGTTCAATCCAGCTCCCGAGACAGGTGCCGCGAGGAAAACCAATATGACCCCCAATGCACCAGCCGCCGCTGCGGCAAAGGGCATCAAGCGAGGCCTCTCAAGAAGAACCAATATTAGAGAAATGAGCAGAAAAGTCGCCGCCGTTTCGACTGCCAAGGCTGCCCACGTTCCCATGGGTCCAGGAACCGTAACCATCAAACGTGAATTCTTGACTCGATGTCCCCAGATAAACGACACAATCACTGCCCCGGCAGCCGCTCCAGCAACCTGGGCCACTATGTAGGCTATGGCACTCTTCGCGCTTATTTTTCCTAGTCGCAAGAAGGCCACGGTGACAGCTGGGTTGATGTGTCCCCCACTGATGCGACCCAACGGAGAGTAGATAATGAGAGTTCCACAGAGGGAGAAGATTACAGCTGTGAGGAGTCTCCGCAAATCCCCGCTCGGAATGAGTGACATCATGGGAGAATCCTGCGAAAAATCCATAACTATTGCGTTTAGGCCAAAAAGCAGCAGGAGAGCGGTCCCGGCAAACTCAGAGAAAACCTCACGCCATCCGACCACAGTACCTCCCCTCATGCGCTCCACGCTCAATCGCACGAAACTCGGCGCCCGCTTGTTGTTGCGAGGATGCAGAATTTAATGAAACGGTCCCACTCGGACTGAGTGCAGCCGACGCCTTAAGGGCCGGCCGGTTGCTCGGCGGCGCTAAAAATCTGCAGCACCGCCGAACAACCCGGCTCCCAGGTGTGGTCGTATCAGCTTCGCTTGGTCCTACGGATGTCAGAGGTCGAGTTCACTCAGACCCGGGTGGTCGTCGGGGCGGCGGCCCAGCGGCCAGTGGAACTTGCGCTCCGGCTCCTTGATCGGAAGGTCGTTGATACAGGCGTAGCGCCGGCGCATCAGGCCGTTGTCGTCGAACTCCCAGTTCTCGTTGCCGTACGAGCGGTACCAGTTGCCCGAGTCGTCGTGGCACTCGTAGGCGAAGCGCACCGCGATCCGGTTGCCGTCGAAGGCCCACAGCTCCTTGATCAGCCGGTAGTCCAGCTCCCGCTTCCACTTGCGCGTGAGGAAGGCGACGATCTCCTCGCGGCCGTTGGCGAACTCGGCGCGATTCCGCCAGCGCGAGTCCACGGTGTAGGCGAGAGCGACCTTCTCCGGGTCGCGGGAGTTCCAGCCGTCCTCGGCCAGACGTACCTTCTCGATGGCCGTCTCCCGGGTGAACGGAGGAAATGGGGGGCGCGATTCGTCGGTCATGTCGACTCCTGAGTTCGTGTCGTTGTCTCATAGAGGGGCGCGGATACCCGGGAGGGGGAAAGCCCGTCGCGCGCTGTTCACCACTGATAGGGCAGAAACTTACCGTTGAGCACGATTTCCACCCGGTCGCCCTCGGGGTCCGGCACGCGCTTGATGACCATGCGGAAGTTGATGGCGCTCATGATCCCGTCGCGGAACTCCTCGTGGATGGGTTCCTTGAGGGTCGGCCCGTCCACCTGGAGCGCCTCGTACAGGCGGTAGATCGTCGGATCAGTGGGGACCGCGGCGCCCAGCGTGCCGAGGGCGAGTGGGCTGCAACTGGGGCGCTTTCACGACGTTCTGGCCCAAGCCCATGGCGGACGCGGCGGCTTCGGCCTCGGCGGCCGCCATCGGGTTCTGCCCCAGGGGGGCCGCCGTGGATCAGATGACCGGACGGCCGACCGCCTCTGCCAGCTGCGCCCAGGTCACACCGTGCCCGATCAGGGCGCTGCGGACCGTGTCCGCCGCTTCCTGCTTCGTCATTATCGTGATCCTCCCGGTATCGCTCCGCTGTGGTGAACGAGTTTTGGCGGGTCGGGGCCTGCCCCCGCGCCGACGCGGCGTTCCAGCTGGCACAGAGCCCTCGCCTGCGGCGTTGGCCCGGCGAGTGCCCCTGCCGCGGCATCAGGACCATCCCTACACTTGAACCGTACGGCGATCCCGTCGCCCACGCAGTCCCACAGTCCCCAATGCGGACCAGTCCTGCTCGCTGTCACCTGTATCGGTCAGGCACTCAGGACGCCCCGCGCGGGCCCTCCAGGTCCATCCGGCGGAGCGACGCCAGCACGTCGGCTCGCAGCTCCTCGACGCCGCCGTTGCCGCCGCCCGGGCCGATGCCCGACGCTGCGTCATCGCGCAGGCCGAGGCCGGATCGCCAGGCGACCACTTCCTGCCGGCGCGCGGTTTCAGGAAGGTCCTCACCCTGAGGTTCTCCCGCTTGCCACTGGCCGACGCGGACACCAGCACCCTCGCCCGCATCATCGAGCGTCCGCATCCCGGCTACCGGCTGATGTCATGGCACGGAACCGTGCCCGACGGCCTCGCCGAGACGTTCGCCGCCTCACGCCGCGCCATGGACGACATGCCCATGGACGACACCGACTACGGCACCGTGACCTGGGACGTGGACCGGGTCCGGGCCGCGGCGAAGGCCGTCGAACAGCGTGGCGACCAGCTGCACACCGTCGTGGCCGTCGACGCCTCCGACGGCTCGATCGCCGGGTTCACCGAGCTGGTCGTCCCTGGCGACGGCAGAGGTGATGGCCAGCACTACGGCACCGGCGTGTTGCCCGAGCACCGTGGACACAGCCTCGGCCGATGGATGAAGGCCGAGTCGATCCGACACGCCCATGGGCGCTATCCAGACCTCGGCGGCCTCCTCACTGACACCGCCGACAGCAACACGCACATGAGACAGATCAACGACAGTCTCGGCTACACGCCCACGCACACGACACACCAGTACCAACTCGACCTTTAGCGGCAGACGGACGGGCCGGACTTGGACATCACATCGTCCGGCCCGTCCATGCTTTCGATACACGGCCTAGACGAGATACGGTCCTCGCGCTCACCGCCAGGGACTCGACCTCCGGCGACATCGTCGCCCGCCTCACGGAGGCGTACGGGCTGACCACCCCCACGATCACGCGTACGAAGACCTCCGGCAGGCCGCACCGCCGGAAACCGCTGCACCGCTCTCGGGCGGGCCCAGCTACGTCCGCTTGGCCAGACTGAGCAGACCACAAGTTCGTTCTGCGTCCCCGCCTCTGCGTCGAGTACGGGCCTGCACTGATGTCAGTGCAGGCCCGTACGATCTGGACACGTGCGAGCTGCGGAACGGAAGTGACAAGTGGCGCCTCAGCGACCGTGGGCGATGGAGGACATCGCCATTGGCAAGAGTGACCAGGATCTGTTCGATCACCATTCCGTCGCTCAGCAGTTGGCGCGCACGGTGAAGGAAACGACCGGGTCCTTGGCCGTGGGCCTGATCGGACCGTTCGGCAGTGGTAAGTCGTCCGTGGTTGGGCTGCTGACGACCGAGCTGGCAGTCAACTCCGATTGGGCGGTGCTGCACGTGAGTGCAGAACACCACAGCGGCGTCGCCCGGGCACGCGCGTTGATGTACGCGTTGCTCGATGCCGCGCATCGAAAGCAGTTGATCGACAACGAGACCTACGTCGGCGAGCGGTCCTGCCTTGAAGGAAGTCGGCAGCGCACCCTCCCACGGGCGAATCATCAGGCCGATGCTCCAGGGAAGCCTGCCTGGCATCGGTATCTGCGCGCGGCCGGCGCCGGCCTGGGCTGGGTGCTCGCGATGCTCGTGCTCCTGTGGCTGTTGGGCGTCGGCGCGGTCACGGTGGTACACCTCCTGGGATCGGGGCACCGCGTCTCGGCCTGGACCTGGTTCGCGCCGCGGGGGGCCGCTTCGCTAACGGGTGTTCTGGTCAGTGCCGCCGCCATCGCGGCCGTCCTTGCAGCGGGCCGGGAGGGGGCGCTGCAGTCGTTGAAGGCCTACGAGATCACCGTGAGCAGTCCGCGGCCCGAGTCTACCGACGAGCTCGAACAGGCCTTCGCGAGACTTCTGCGTCGCATCAACCGACGGCTGGTGATCGCCGTGGACGACATCGACCGGCTGGCCGCTTCGGACGTACTTGACGCTCTCGCCACAGTACGCAGCTTCCTGCTGACCGGAACCCAGCATCGACACCAGCCGGTGTTTGTCCTCTCGTGCGACGAGGACATCGTGCGTGAGGCAATCGTCGGAGTCCGTCCCGGTCTGGCGCATCGTCCCACTACGCCCGAGACTCCCCGCACCGCCACCGATGCGTCCGCCGCGGCAGAGCCGGGACAGGCCCTGCCGCGGACCGACGATGGGGTGCGCACGGCGACCGAGGAAGCCGCGCAGGAGTATCTGAACAAGCTGTTCACCATTCGTATGGTGCTCCCCGCGCACTATGACGCGGACTTGCGGGACTACGCGGAAGAGCTGCTCATGGGCGATGTTCCGCACCACCCCGTCGTGGCGGAGCTCGGCGGGCCGACGCAGACCCGGACGCTGCTGGAGGTTCTCATCCACCGCCGGGTCCGCGATCCGCGCCACGTCATCCGTCTGCTCAATTCCTTTCTCAGTGACTACCAGCTCGCCCGACGTCGCGAGCGACCGGTCGGGAACCGGCCGGCACGCATCGCACCTGGTGAAGTCACAGGACATCCCATCGAGCTAGCTCGCCTGACCGTGCTGCGCCATGATTTCCGGGACCTGTACGACGCCATTCACGCCGAGCACCGTCTACTTCGCCTCCTCGACGAAGCCCTCCTCGGCGATGAGCAGGCCCTTGCAGACCCCCTCGTCGCCAAGTTCCGGACCCGGAACCCGGCTTCTCGCCTCGACCTGGACCGGAATCCCGGCCTGGCTTTCCTCAACACCACGGCCGCCCGGGCCCGCACTCAGCGCCCGGTCCAGATCGGCCCCCTGATCACTTTGGGTTCTTCCCGGGCCAGCCGCCTACTCGGCAGTCAGATGGCCGTGGAGATCGAAACCGATCTTGTGCAGCGGAACGCGGCTGGTCTCGCGGCGCGTCTGACCGAAGGTGAACACCGGGTACGGGTGGTGGAAGCTGCCACTGCGTCGCTGGAGGCCGCCCGTCCGGGACAGGATCTCGACAACTCCGTCGCAGCCGTCCTTGAGGCCCTCGGTTCCGTCTCAGGTCTTCTACCCACCGACGTGTCCGAGGAAGAGCAGCACGCCGTGCACGCGCTGACGGACTGCGTCATGCGTCAATACGAGCGCCGCACCCTGCCAGTAGCCAGTCACCTGCTCGTTCCCTTGCTCGACCTGAGCGTCCCCGCGCATCTCCCGCGTCTGCGGCAAGCTCTGCTACCCGTTCCGGAAGACCGGGAGGAGGCGCGGGTCTGGGCTGTCACCCTCATCGCCCTGCCCCCGGGCGCCACCTCCGACCTCCTGGCGCCGTCTCTCAACTCCTACTTCAACGCACTCGCCGGTGAAGGCGCTGCCATTGACCTGTCCTTCTGGGAAAACCAGAGCCAACAGCCGAACTCCAGCTCCTTGCCGCCTGCGGCTCTCGCCGCTCTGCTGATCATGGCCGCGCGGCACGAAGACGCCGACGCCGTGCGCCACGTCGGCACATTGGCCACCGACCATGATGACAACCACGCCTGGGACCACTCAGTGCTGCTGGCCCTGTTGGAGTGTCTGTCCTCCAGCACCGAAGTACGCCGTGAGGCAGTCGGAATTCTCTCTCTCGCTCCGGATCCCTCCGCCGACTGGGGAGACGGTGTCGAAGACGGCGAGACCACTCTCCTGGCCACGCAGATCATTCAGGCCGTCGCCCAAGCTCTGCAGGATGATGAGGACGAAGACAGCATGCTCGCCATGATGGAGCTGCTGGCTCGGTGGCTGCCCGCGGCTCAACAGCTCCCCGACGCATCCCTCGCTCAGCAGGCCATCGCCGACGCGACCGCAGTGGCATCCTCGGTCCGCGCGGACCTCGCAGTCGCAGCCGGTGCGATCTTGAAACGACTGGACGAGGAAAAGGCTGCCTCCTGTGCCACCACCATGGCCACAGAGCTGACGGCGCACCGAGATCCAGCCGACGTCATTGGCATCGGCCTGCGGAATGTTTTGGTCGACTATCTCCGACTCAGCCAGGGTTCCGACGCCGAAGCCACCCGCATCGCGGTCACCACCTGCACAACGGCTCTCACCGGAGATCTGGAAGCTGCCACGCAGACCGGACGGTTCGCACGCTCCACCCTGCCCATGCTGTTGACCACTGAGCCTGGCCTCGGCATGACGACGCCGCTGATTCAGCGCCTGGCCGGTTCCCTCGCCGCCAATAACCCCGGACTCGCGCAGGAACTACTGCCCAGCCTCCACGTCCTTCTGCGGAATCCGGCGGCGAAAGAGACTCAGCTCACCGCAGTCATCCAGCAGGCGCAGCAGCTCATGAACTCCGGCACCCCAGCCATCGCGCTGGACTTCGCCGCCCACTACATCACCGCGCCCGCCGTCGATGTCAACTGGCTGCACTGGTTCGCATCACACTGGGCAAGCCTCTCCGAACCCACCCGCAGTCTCGCCGTAGCCGCAGCCGAACGCCCCGAACTGCAAAGCGTTCCCGCGCTGCGCGACAACCTGGTCCAGCACCTGCTGGAAACCGCAGACGCCGAACCCTGGCAGTACGCAAGCACTCTGTGGCAGCAGATCACCACGGACCAACAAAGCAGCCTGCTGGCCTGCGCCGACTCACGGTGCCCGGCACTCGCTCACTGCGCCGTCCACGCAGACGCAGAACTCCTCTGCGCCGCGCTCGTCAAGGCCGGCGATCGGATCAGCGATGTGCTCACCTTGATCCACGAGACCTCGGAATTCTCCAAAACGATCATGCTGTACCTCAACAACCGTATGGAACAGGCAGATTGGACACCTGCTCTCGCCGCCACAGCAATCACGGCATGCGACGACCCGGCTGCCCTCTGGAAGCACACGCTGCCTTTCATGACCGAGGATCAAAGCAGTGCCACCCGCGCAGCCGCGTTCATCGCCACGCTCATCGAGCATCACCCTGATTCGGTACCGGATGACATCGTGGCCAGCCTCACTCCCGTGCTACGTGAGGCAGACACCCAACTCGCCTCGGCCATCGGCCACGCCTTGCGTCCGTTGCCCAAAACGGCACAGAAACTTCGTAGAGCTATGAACGGCTTCAGCAACACCCCCGCACAACGGGCCCGGAATGCCGCGTTCAAGGAGGCCAGCGGCATCTGATCAGTCACCCAGTAGTGCCTGGTCAGGTTCACTCGCCGGTGGCGTGCCCGTTGATCGCTTGTCCCGTTGACCTGTTGTGATGGGTGGGGAGTTGGCCGCGGTCCGGTGCGGTCTGGAGGACTTCGCGGCGGAGATGTTCAAGCCGTTCGCGCGAGCGGATCAACGCCGGTGGTGAGCGGTCTAGCTGCGCGGACTGCAGATGGAGGGGCGGCGCAAGTCGGTGGAATCGATGGCCGCCCGCCTGGGCGAGGACGGCAACCGGCAGGCCCTGGCGAACTTCATCACCACCAGCCCGTGGGACTCGGCACATCTCCGCGCCCGCCTCGCCTGACGATGCAGCACGTGATCAAACCGGGGTACCGGAGTCCGCCCTGGAGGCCCGCGACTCCGTGCCATCGACCTGCGCAGCCGGCCAAAGTCCGCCCCGGACCAGCACGCCTGGCACCGCCGTCCGCATCCACAGACCGCGAGCCGGCGCTCACCCTCCCGCGGGGGAGCCTGCGCTACAGCGCTGGAATCAGGGCGCCGCAGATGCGCGGGGCCCCGTTATGGCGCGGCCGTGGCCGTCGTACGGCCAGCCGTTGATCACGCAGCCGTGCAGACCCTTGATCTGTTGCATCATCACGGGCGCCGGAAGGCCGGCGCCGGGGCAGGACTCGTGCTGGTGGCCGAGGCGGTGGCCGACTTCGTGGTTGATCGCCAGGGCGTGGTAGGAACCGGGCCGCCCCCGGTAGTAGGGAGTCAGCAGGAGCCACCGCTTGATGTTGATCACGACGTCGGGTCCGCCGCTGCAGTTCACCCAGCCGCTGGTGTCCAGCCCGTAGCGGCCGCAGATCACGTCGGTGGTGTGCGGCGACGCCAGATGGACGGTGAAGTCCACCGGGCCGGCGGACACCCTCTGGAAAGCCCATTGGCCGCTGGCCGCCCAACCGCGGGCGGTGTCGTCCAGGACGGCGTCGACCTGCTCGGCGAAGTGCCGCGGGTCCTGGCCGATGCCGTCCTCCACGTCGACGGCGTAGCGCATCGGCCTGCCCCGGCCGACGAGGCGAGTGCCGCCGCCGGCCCGGGTGAAGGTTCCGGCACCGGCCTGCGGGAAGGTGGTGGAAGCCGGGGTGGAAACGGGTCCGGAGGACGGCGTGGCAGGTGCGGAACGGGACGGCGACGAGGCGGCCGTGTGCGTCGTCGGGGCCAGGTCGGCCGTTGGTGACGCGGGGCTCCCGATCGGAGGGCCGGGAGCCTGGTGAGAGAGCCCCAGGGCTCCGGCGAGGGCGAGACCGACCAGCACGGCCGCCGTGACGACGCGGGTGACGCGCACCGAGCGGGGCACTCGGCTCGTGCGTCCCCGCTGCGAGGCGGTGCTCCGGCGGACCGCGGCGCGCGGCCGCCGGTGCCGTGGGGGTTCCTGATGGGATTGCTGATGCATCGTCACGTCTCTCGGATGAGATCCCGCAGAAGGCCGTACCGGGTATCGGCGGGCGGGGCCCAGCGCCAGGCAGGCCGCGGGCGGGAAGGGTGAAGGGCCGTCCTCGGGCGGTGGCGCAGGTAGCGGCCGGGCGATGATGCCCGCAGGCGTGCCTGCAACGCCGCACAACGCGGACAGCAACGGTCACGCGGTGGCGAACTCACGCGGATCGGCTCCGCGTAGCCCGCCCGGGCGCGAACGCGTACGGGGCCGTCGGCCCCCATGGCCGGAGGCCGACAGTGGTACATACAGTGCGCTCGGCTGCGCGGCGTGCTGGGGGCCCGGCAGAGTCGACGACGGCCCGCGCCAGGACGGCGGCGCCGGGAGTGAGGGTTCCGGCCTTGCCGGCAGTCGTGTTCTTGACCAGGTAGCTGCGCTCACCGAGGTACGCGCGGGTGTTCTTGCCGGAGATCAGTTCAGTACGCTCGCCGTCGATAGCCGGCGCCAAGGCCTCGCCGTGGCCGCCCGTGTCGTCGACGGAGTCGACGACGTCCTGGACCACGACCACGCCGGAGATACGGGCGGTGGCGCGGATTACGGCAGCGGTGAGCTCGGGCGGGACGATCGCCTCGGTCAGATGGTCGCCGATCCACGTCCTCGGCGGCCGTCCGGTCGCCCGTCACATGTGCCGCGTACCGGTGGGGCGCCTGCGCGCAGTCGTCAAGAATCCGACCGAACGCGTCCGGGTCCCCGGCTTGTAGCCGGGCTCGCAAATGTTTCACACCGGTACCTGTCCGAATACCGTGACACGGTTCCCGTGACGGCGGTCACAGCAGTGCAAGCGGACCAGGCCGTCATGCACCGGCGGACCGGCCTTCTTGGTGCTGCGTTTCTTCCCGGACACGCGCCACCAGCGGTTGTCCCGGCGGTTCCGCCACGCGGTCCGGACGGCCGTGACCGACCCGGCACCGCGGGCCTCGACGGCCAGGAAGCGGTGGCCGAACTCCGGATCCTCACCATGGGCGTCGGACAACGTGTTCGCGCGATGGGCCTCCTCGATCGCGGCATCCGTCACCGGCCGGTCGAGCCGGCGGTAGTAGGGATGCCTGGCAAGCCTGAGGAAGGACCCGGCACGTGACCGTGACGGGAACCCCGTCCCCGGCCGGCTCCTTCACGAGCGGGTAGATCCTCCTTATGTGCATGACGAACGGTTGGGCCGTGCGGCGATCAGTACCACGATCGAGCGATCACGAACCGAGAGAGAAGGGACTTAACGCCCTCTCAGGAGGGTGCGCATCGACCTCTGCCAGCGTGGCCCCAGAGCGGGCGACACTCAGAGCCCGTTCCACCGGGCCGATGCAGAACGCCGCGTGATGGGGCAAAGTGGAGGGGAAGGCCGAATGACCGGGACGGCACCCCTCAGGTCACACACCCCGAAGGTGAGCACGGCACTTGAGTGATGTCGCCTGGGGTCGGCAAAATCCGCACCGGAAGAGACCTCGCGTCACCGGACCGGAATGCCCTTCGGAAGGGCATCCGCTGTACCGAATATTTGTCATACCAGTGGTGTGTCATCGCGTGAGGAGCGTCAGGTGGAAATCAAGAAGATCGACACGGCGGTTGTGTTCATTGACCCACAGAACGACGTGCTGAGCGAAGACGGAGCGAACTGGGACGTGGTGGGAGCGAGCGTCACAGAGAACAGGACCGTCGAGAATATGGAGAGAATCTTCGAGTCGGCGAAGGCAGGCGGATATGAGGTCTTCATCTCGCCTCACTACTTCTACCCGACTGACAACGGATGGCGAATGAACGGGCCGCTCGAGACAAGCGAGCTCAAGACCCACACCTTCGCACGGACGGGACAGCTCGATCTGACCGGGTTCCGAAACTCCGGGGCAGACTGGCTGGACCGATTCAAGCCCTATATCGAAGACGGCAAAACGGTGGTCGCCAGCCCGCACAGGGTATTCGGTCCGGAAACCAACGACTTGGTACTGCAACTGCGCAAGCGGGGAATGCAAAGGATCATTCTTGGCGGGATGCTGGCGAACATGTGCGTCGAGTCCCATATGCGTCACCTCATTGAGGAGGGATTTGAGGTCGCTGTGGTCAGGGATGCAACAGCTGGACCCCGACACCCGGTCTGGGGCGACGGGTATCAGGCGGCGATCATCAACTACCGTTTTTTCGCACATGCGTTGCTGTCGACCGACGAAGTACTCGATGGAATGCGCTGAGGAGCTCGCGGCCTGGAAATAGCGATCGCGTCCGTCCGATAGTTACGCTTTCAGTAGGCGCCGTTGACGGTGCCGGTTTACTGCGCGGGGGAGTGCTGTGGAAACAACGGTAGCCCGACTGTAACCGGTGCTCGGAACGAAGTGCAGATAGTAACAGAGGTTGCGGAGCGGATTGGGGTCGGCGCGAGAGGGATACTGTGGAGTTCCAACCCATCGTGGAGCTGGTCGGTCGGGGCGTTGACGCCGCAGGCGTAGCCATTATAGTCGTGGGGACGCTCTTGGCGACCGTTATCGCGGGTATCCGACTCAATCGCCGACAGGCGGGTGTGTACCGCGGCTATCGCCGTCGCGTCGGGCGGTCGATCCTGCTGGGGCTGGAGTTTCTCGTAGCCGGCGATATCATCCGTACAGTCGCCGTCGCACCGACGTATAAAAGCGTCGGAGTGCTAGCCGTGATCGTAGGCATCCGCACCTTCCTCAGCTTTTCTCTCGAGCTCGAGATCACCGGGCGGTGGCCATGGCAAAAGCCAGTGGCCGAAGCCAAAGACTGACCCCGCGAGCACAAGCAGCGTCAGGCGGCCGCCACCCCCATGGGGCGCCTGGCACACCCCGCCGACGTCGCCCAAGCGGTCGCCTTCTACGCCGGCGAGGACAACGTCTTCATGACCGGCACCACGGCCGCGGTCAACGGCGGAATGGCCATGTACTGACGCCCGCTGTCGGCACACGGGGCTATACCGGGTACCGTCCCGTCTCCAACCGTCCGGAGAACCCGCGGTCGCCCCCAACGGGGTCACCCGCATCGGCGCTGACGCGGACACCGAGCGGCTCGCTCTGCGCATGCTCCCGCGAGTCTCCAGCCCGGCACCTCACAAAGGCCTGCACATTGCTCGCGCGGAGATCAAGGGCACCCTCACGGTGACCGACCCGAAGGCGTTCGTCACGGCCCTCACCCAGGGCATCGGCCACGCGCGTGCCTATAGTTGCGGACTAATCCTTGTGCGCTGAAGGTTCACCGTGCTCTTTGCACAGGCGGGGATGGTCCCTGCTTAGTCGACGCGGTGGAGGTGTACCAGGATTGCTCCCCGCGCCCGCGGGGATGTTCCCGACCAGATCGTCCCGTACGTCGCCGTGATGAACTGCTTCCCGCGCCTGTGGGGATGTTCCCGAGTTGACCGCGCGCACCATCGACCAGGCCGTCTGCTCCCTGCACCCGCAGGGATGTTTCCAACTCCCCGCGCTCATCGACCTGCTCCGCGCACCCGCGGGGATGTTCCCGGGCCCGACCTGATGGTCGAGCGGATCCGGCTCTACTCCCCGCGCCCGCGGGGATGGTCCCGACACTACGCAACACGAACGCTCATGGTCTCGTAATGCGCAGGTCCCGGCTTCGAACCCAGTTGCCCGCGACACCAGTGCGGGTGCTCGCAAGCGCTGGACGGGCCGCTCTGGACCAGGGACTTTTCAGGGACTTTCAGCTCTGTCCCGGGGACTTTCCAGGGATTTTCTGCTGCGTAAACGGGAAAGGCTCTGACAGCTTCGAAAGACACGAAGCCCCAGGTCGGGGCCTGTTTGGTCTCAGTCAATGCCGCCCACCAGGCCGTGTCCCCGTGTAGTCCACATGGGCTGGGCGAGGACACGCGGATGAGGACCTGGCGAGCACCGCGAGAGCCACCCGACGGTAGTGCCGCCGTGGGCGCTGTTGCGGGTGAACTCGCCCTTGAACTGCGCCACTTGGCGGCGTCGCCGCACTCGCTAGTACGAGTAGAAACCCGAACCGGTCTTCCGGCCCAGCCGGCCCGCCTCGACCATGCGCTGGAGCAGCGGGGGAGCGGCGTACAGCGGCTCCTTGTACTCGGCGTACATGCTGTTGGCGATGGAGACGATGGTGTCCAGGCCGATCAGGTCGGACAGCTTCAGCGGGCCCATCGGGTGGGCGCAGCCCATCTCCATGCCGTTGTCGATGTCCTCGCGGCTCGCGATGCCGGACTCGAACATCCGGATGGACGAGAGCAGATACGGCACCAGCAGCGCGTTGACCACGAAGCCGGAGCGGTCCTGCGCGCGGATCGCGTGCTTGCCGAGCACCTTCTCGGCGAAGACCTGGGCGCGGCTGATGGTGCCCTCGGAGGTGGTGAGCGCCGGGATCAGCTCGATCAGCTTCTGCACCGGGGCCGGGTTGAAGAAGTGGATGCCGATCACGTGGTCGGGACGGGAGGTCGCCACCGCCAGCTTCACCAGCGGGATCGAGGAGGTGTTGGAGGCCAGGATCGCGTCGGGGCGGGTCACCACCTGGTCGAGCACCTGGAAGATCTCCGTCTTCACCTGCTCGTTCTCGACGACGGCCTCGACCACCAGGTCACGGTCGGCGAACTCGCCGAGGTCCGTGGTGAAGCTCAGCCGCGCCAGCGTGGCGTCCCGCTCCTCCTCGCTGATCTTGCCGCGCTCGGCGGCCTTGGCCAGGGAGTTGAACAGCCGGGTACGGCCGAACTCCAGGGCCTCGCCGGTGGTCTCGGCGACCTTCACGTCCAGACCGGAGCGGGCGCACACCTCGGCGATGCCCGCTCCCATCTGGCCGCAGCCCACGACTCCGACCTTCTCGATGTCGGTCACATCGTCCCCTTCGCTGATCTACGGGCGGCCGGCAGGACCTCCGGATCCGGTGCCTGCTCCGTTCGTGCACGTTACCCGTAAGTATCGATGATCGATCGTCCGGGTGCGGGCATCCTGTGGCGCGGAGGCGATCCGTGACCGTACGGATCCGGAGAGTTAGAGGGTGTCACGATGGCACAAGTGTCTCGCAGGGCGTTTGCGGTGGCGGCGCTGTCGACGCTGGCGCTCACGGCACCGGGGGCGACGGCCGCGGCCCGGCCCCGGCGCGCGGCCACCGAGATGCGGGGCATGTGGCTGGCGACCGTCTCCAACCGTGACTGGCCCTCGCGCACCGGGCTGTCGGCCTCCGCCCAGCGCAAGGAGCTGACCGCCCTCCTCGACAAGGCGGTCGACTACCGGCTCAACACGGTGATGTTCCAGGTGCGGCCCACCGCCGACGCGTTCTGGCCCTCGCCCCACGAGCCCTGGTCCCAGTACCTCACCGGCACCCAGGGCAAGAACCCCGGCTGGGACCCGCTCGGTACGGCCGTCGAGGAGGCGCGCGCCCGCGGCCTGCACCTGCACGCCTGGTTCAACCCCTACCGGATCGCCAACCACACCGACCCGGGCAAGCTGGTCGCCTCGCACCCCGCCCGCAAGCACCCGGACTGGGTGGTGCCGTACGGCGGCAAGCTCTACTACAACCCGGGCATCCCGGCCGTGCGCGCCTTCGTGGAGCAGGCGATCCTGGACGCGGTCGCCAAGTACCCCGTGGACGCCGTCCACTTCGACGACTACTTCTACCCCTACCCGGTGGCCGGCCAGACCTTCGACGACGACGACGCCTACGACACCCACGGCGGCGACTTCTCCTCCCGGGCGGCCTGGCGCCGGGACAACATCGACAAACTGGTGACCGAGACCGCCGCCGGGATCAGGAAGCTCCGGCCCGGCACCCGGTTCGGGATCAGCCCGTTCGCGGTGTGGCGCAACGCCACCACCGACAGCCGGGGCTCGGACACCAAGGCGGGCGTCGAGACCTACGACGACCTGTACGCGGACACCCGGAAGTGGGTGCAGAAGAACTGGATCGACTACATCGTCCCGCAGGTGTACTGGCAGATCGGCAACGCGGCCGCCGACTACACCAAGGTCGTCGACTGGTGGGCGGGCGTGGCCAAGGGTTCCGGCACCCGGCTCTACATCGGCGAGGCGCTGTACCGGGCCGGAGCCGCCGGCGCGCCCTCGGCCTGGCAGGACCCGGCCGAGCTCTCCCGGCATCTCACCCAGGCGGCCAAGTACGCGCAGGTCGGCGGGCATGTGTACTTCGCGGCCCAGGACGTGGCCGCCGATCCGATCGGGGCGCTGTCACGGGTGGTCGCCGACCACTACCGGCAGCCGGCGCTCCCGCCGAGCTGACCGGCGCGCGGCCGGCGACCCCGCCGCCGCGGCCTACGGTCGCTGTTGGGTCTCCTGATGCCTGACCTGGCAGTCGGGACCGGGAGACATGATGGCCTCGTGGCCGTCCTCGAAACGGACCCGGTAGGGCGGGTTGCCCTCGGGGCCGAGTACCTGGACGACTTCCGAGACCTGGTCGTGCTGTCCGACCACCCTGCCGTGCTGGACAAGCTGGTCGCCCTCGGATGCGCGCATCTCCAGGGCCTCCTCACGATCGCGATCGTTGGGTGACGGCGATGCACACGAGCACGGCGGCGGCCGTGAGTGGAGCGGCCGCGGTGAGGTGCTCGCCCAGCAGCAGCACCGACCACACCAGTGTGAGCAGCGGCTGGGCCAACTGCAACTGGCTGGCCTTCGGAATGCCGACGGCCGCCATGCCCCGGTACCAGACCACCAGGCCGAGGAACTGCGAGCCGACCGCCACCCACAGCACACCGGCCACACCGTGCACGTTCCAGACGACCGGCTCGTACGACAGCGCGACCACCGCGGCCGGCACGGTCAGCGGCAGACAGCACACCAGCGCCCAGCCGATGACCTGCCAGCCCGGCATGATCCGGGCCAGCCGGCCGCCCTCGGTGTAGCCGGCCGCGCACACCACGAGCGCCGCGAAGAGGTAGCCGTCGGCGGTCGTGAGCGCCCCGCCGCTCTGGGCGACGGTGAACGCCAGCACGGCCGCCGCGCCCGCGAGGGCCGCGGCCCAGAAGGTGCGGGAGGGGCGCACGCCCGTGCGCAGGGCCGAGAAGAGGGCGGTGGTCAGCGGGAGCAGGCCCACCACGACCGCCGCGTGCGAGGTGGTGGAGGTCTCCAGGGCGAGCGTGGTCAGCATCGGGAAGCCGAGCACCACGCCGGCCGCGACGACCGCCAGCCCCGCCCAGTGCCGGCGCTCGGGCAGTCGTACCCGGAGGAACAGCAGGCAGCCGCCCGCCAGGGCCGCCGCGAGGACGCTGCGCACCGCCACCAGCGCCCAGGGCCCGAAGCCCTCCAGGCCCCAGGCGGTGGCCGGGAAGGTGAGGGAGAAGGCGACGACACCGAGTGCGGCCTGCAGGGTGCCGGCCCGGTGGGAGGCGGGGGCGGCCGGGGAAGTGCCGACCGCTATCGAACTCGGCGTGGTAGCGCTACTCTGTGCTCTCATGCAAGAGCGTAGCAGCGTGCTTGAACTGGCGGAACAGCTGCGACGGGACCTCGACCGCTACTCGCCAGGAGGAAAGCTCCCGTCCAGCCGGGCGCTCGTCGAGCGGTTCCGGGTGAGCCCGGTGACCGTCTCACGGGCGCTGGCCCAGCTGGTCGCGGAGGGGCTGGTCGTCACCCGGCCCGGCGCCGGCGCCTTCAAGGCCAGGCCGCGCATCACGGCCGAACCCACCGGGGACACCTCCTGGCAGGAGGTGGCGCTCAGCATCGACGGCGCCCTCGACGTGGTCCCGCGCACGGTCGACGCGTCCGGGGTCACCGTCTGCCTCGCCGCCCCGCCGCCCGGCGTGCTGGAACTCAGCGGCGGCTACCTCCACGCCTCCCTGGAACCCGAGCGCGCGATGGCGGCGGCCCTGGCGCGGGCCGGCCGGCGGCCCGGCGCCTGGGGGCGGCCGCCCCTCGACGGGCTGCCCGAACTGCGCGAATGGTTCGCGCGGGACATCGGCGGCGCGGTCACCGCCGCCGAGGTACTGATCGCGAACGGCGGCCAGTCCGGCCTCGCCACCGCCCTGCGCGCACTCGCCCCGCCCGGCGCCCCGGTCCTCGTCGAGTCCCCCACCTACCCCGGCATGCTCGCCATCGCCCGCGCCGCGGGACTGCGGCCGGTCCCGGTCCCGGTCGATCCCGACGGGGTGCGGCCCGCCCTCCTCGCCGACGCGTTCCGCGCCACCGGCGCCCGGGTCTTCGTCTGCCAGCCCCTCTTCCAGAACCCGACCGGTGCCGCCCTCGCCCCCGACCGCCGCGCCGAGGTGGTGCGCATCGCCCGAGAGGCCGGCGCGTTCGTGATCGAGGACGACTACGTACGACGGCTGGTCCACGCCGACGCGGGCCCGCTGCCCCGCCCGCTCGCCGCCGACGACCCCGACGGAGTCGTGGTCCACGTCGGCTCGCTGACCAAGGCCACCTCGCCGAGCTTCCGGGTGGCCGCACTCGCCGCCCGCGGCCCGGTCCTCGAACGCCTGCGCGCCATCCAGATCGTCGACACCTTCTTCGTGCCCCGCCCCCTCCAGGAGGCCGCCCTCGAACTCGTCGGTTCCCCGGCCTGGCCCCGCCATCTGCGCGCCCTGTCGGCCGAGTTGAAGACCCGCCGGGACACCCTCGCCGGCGCCCTCGCCCACCACCTTCCCGAACTCGCCCTCCCGCACATCCCCTCCGGCGGCTACCACCTCTGGCTCCGCCTCCCCGAGGGCGTCGACGACACAACCCTGACCGCCGCCGCTCTGCGCGCGGGCGTCGCCGTCACCCCCGGCCGCCCCTACTTCAGCGCCGAACCCCCGGCCGGCCACGTCCGCCTGAGCTTCGCGGCGGTCGCCGGGACGGGGGAGCTCCTGGAGGGCGTACGACGACTGCGGACGGCCTGCGACGAGGTCCTGCGCCCCGCGCCCTGAAGCCCGACCCCCGGATCCGGGTTCCGAAATCCGATCGACGCCGGCGCCGCCCACCGGCGAGGATCCCCCCATGAGCGACGCACCCAGCCTCCCCGCGGGCTACGAGTTCTCCGCCGACACCGACCGGATGGACGTCGAACGCGTCCACCACTGGCTGTCCACCGACGCCTACTGGGCGACCGGCCGCCCCCTTGAGCAGCAGCGGCGGGCCATGGCGGCCTCCCTCAACTTCGGGACGTACGACACGGTCACCGGGGAGCAGGTGGCGTACGCGCGCGTGGTGACCGACCAGGCGCTGTTCGCCTGGCTCGCCGACGTGTACGTCGACCCGTCGGTGCGCGGCAAGGGCGTCGGCACGGCGATGGTCGGGGCGATCCGCGAGCACCTGCGGCCGTACGGAATCCGGCGGGTGCTGCTCGCCACGCACGACGCCCACGGGGTCTACGAGAAGCTCGGATTTTCCCCGCTCGAACACCCGGACCAGTGGATGGCGCTCTACTACGAGCCGCCGAAGTGACATTCCGGCCGACTTGTCCGACACCTCCTGACCTTTGGGTAACGTTTCTCCCACCTCGTGCAATTCACGTATCAAGAGCCCTTGACCTGCGCACTTGAGCGTCACACCATCGCCGCATGTCACTTCGGGTCACGTTCGTCGCGGCCGCGCGCAGCTCACCGCTGCTCGCGGAGCGCTTCGAGGACGCCCGCCCCCTGGACCAGGCGGGCTGGGACGAGGTGCAGCGCGTCGCCGCCGACCTGCTACCGCTCGCGGCGGCCGAGCTGCGCTACTGTTCGCCGACTCCGCGCAGCCGCGCGACCGGCGAGGGTCTGGGGTACGCCCCGCTGGTCCAGCTCGCCCTGCGCGACTGCGACATGGGCCGCTGGCGCGGGCTGACGCTGGGCGAGGCGATGGCCAGGGAGCCGGACCAGGTGGACGCCTGGCTCTCCGACCCGCGCGCCACCCCGCACGGCGGCGAGTCGCTGCTGTCGTTCATCTCCCGGGTCGGCGGCTGGCTCGACACCCGCCCGGTGGACGACGGCGGCCGGATCGTCGCCGTCGCCGAGCCCTCGGTGATCCGCGCCGCCCTCGTCTACGCCCTCAAGGCGCCGCCGTCGACCTACTGGAACATCGACGTACGTCCGCTGTCCACGACCACGGTGACGGGCCGCGGAGGCCGCTGGAACCTGCGGTTCGACGTGTCGCCGACCCAGGCGTCACGCATCTGAGCGCTCCGCCGGAAGTGCCGGAGCGAGCCGTCGGCCAGGCGCGGCGCCGTCGTGGCCGGCCGTGCCCGGCGAGGGTGGGCGGCGGCCCGGTCCGCCTGTCCGGTCTCAGGCCTCGCGCACGTAGTCGGTGGTCAGGACCAGGTCCTTCGCCGGGCCGCCGACCCGCCACACCGTGCGCCAGTGGTCGGCGTCCCGGACGGTGAACTCGCCCCGGTAGAGGTCGGCCGCACACGGGTGGTCGGCGACATACCGCCCCGACGTCAGGTCCAGGTCGTGGAAGGGCCGCCCGTCGGCGAACCGCACGTCCGCCGTCCCGGACCGCGGCCCCGGCAGGAACCGCAGCGTCCGCTCGGCCGGCCGTGCCACCCCCTGCCAGGTGAACGTCCCCGACTCCTCGTGCAGCAGCCCGCCCCCGTCCAGCGCGCGGAACACCGTGGCCCCCTCGAACCACCCCTCGTCCCCGCTCGCCAGATCCCGCACGCTCCGCTCGACACGCCAGCGCCCGAGCAGATGCGCGAGCACATCCGCCACCGGCCAGAAATCATCCACGGTCTTGCCTTCGGTCTTGCCTTCGGTCTTGCCTTCGCTCATGGCTTCGGGCGGGGCGAGCCGGTCGGGGCCTTGCGCCGGGCCTGCTGCCGGATCTCCTGGTAGGCGACATGGCTGGTCGCCCGGAACGCCTCCTCGTACGCGGCGAGCGCCCCGCCCAGCCCGCCACCCGCCGTGCCCCGCCGCCGGATGTGCCGCGCGAGCCAGGCGAAAGCCGTGAGGACGACGGCCAGTCCGGCGACCACGATCAGGTACGGCAGCAGCGTCTGCATGCCCCGACCTTACGCCCGCGGTGTCACCCGGCCCGGAGCCGCGGCCGACGTCCGCCCCATTGACGCGCTCATGCCCGGTACCTATCTTTCCGTTCGAAGTGCTGACCGCTGTCCGATATTTCGAACCTGAACGAACCTGGTCGTACCCGGTAGCACCTGGTCGATCCAGGTCAACTCCTTCACGAGCCGCGGAGTATCCATGTCACGCACCACCCGCACCCGGCTGAGACTCGGCCTTGGAGCAAGCGCTTTCCTGCTCGCCGCAGGCCTGGTCCCCGCCCCCGCCCACGCCGAGGACGTCACCGACTACGCGATCACCGTCGACCCGACGGCCCAGGGCGCCGAGATCGACAGGACGATGTACGGCGTCTTCTTCGAGGACATCAACCGCGCCGCCGACGGCGGCCTCTACGCGGAACTGGTCCAGAACCGTTCCTTCGAGTACACGACCGACGACAACAAGTCGTACACCCCGCTCACCGCCTGGACGGTCACCGGCACCGCCCAGGTCGTCGACGACTCCGGCCGCCTCGACGACCGCAACCGCAATTACCTCGCCCTGTCCGCCGGTTCGGCCGTCACCAACTCCGGCTACAACACCGGCATCCGGGTCGAGGACGGCAAGAAGTACGACTTCTCGGTCTGGGCCCGCGCCGAGGGCCGTACGGCCCTCACCGTCAGCCTTGCGGACTCCGGCGGCACACTCGCGAGCGCCCGCCGGGTGGCCGTCAGGAAGAACGGCTGGGCCCGGTACAAGGCGACCTTCACCGCCACCCGCACCAGCTCCACCGGCCGCCTCACCGTGGCCGCACCGGACGCGGCCGCGCTCGACATGGTCTCCCTCTTCCCGCGCGACACCTACCGGCACGAGCCCAACGGCCTGCGCAAGGACCTCGCCGAGAAGATCGCCGCCCTGCACCCGGGCTTCGTCCGCTTCCCCGGCGGCTGCCTGGTCAACACCGGCTCGATGCAGGACTACAGCGCGGCCTCCGGCTACCAGCGCAAGCGGTCGTACCAGTGGAAGGACACCGTCGGCCCGGTCGAGACCCGCGCCACGAACGCCGACTTCTGGGGCTACAACCAGTCGTACGGCCTCGGCTACTACGAGTACTTCCGCTTCGCCGAGGACATCGGCGCCATGCCGCTGCCCGTCGTCCCCGCGCTGGTGACCGGCTGCGGCCAGAACAAGGCCGTCGACGACGACGCGCTGCTGAAGCGGCACATCCAGGACACCCTCGACCTCATCGAGTTCGCGAACGGCCCGGTGACCAGTGAGTGGGGCCGGAAGCGGGCCGAGATGGGCCACCCCAAGCCCTTCCACCTCACTCACATCGAGGTCGGCAACGAGGAGAACCTCCCCACCGAGTTCTTCGCCCGGTTCACGCGGTTCCGGGCCGCCATCCAGGCCAACTACCCGTACATGCAGGTCATCTCCAACGCCGGCCCGGACGACTCGGGCACCACCTTCGACACGGCCTGGCAGCTCAACCGGGACGCCAAGGTCGACATGGTCGACGAGCACTACTACAACAGCCCGCAGTGGTTCCTGCAGAACAACGACCGCTACGACTCCTACGACAGGAGCGGGCCCAAGGTCTTCCTCGGCGAGTACGCCTCCGGCGGCAACGCCTTCAAGAACGGTCTCGCCGAAGCCGCCTACATGACCGGCCAGGAACGCAACGCGGATGTCGTCAAGCTGGCCTCCTACGCGCCGCTGTTCGCCAACGAGGACTACGTCCAGTGGAGCCCGGACATGGTGTGGTTCAACAACCACGCCTCCTGGGGCTCGGCGGACTACGAGGTCCAGAAGCTCTTCATGAACAACGTCGGCGACCGGGTCGTCCCCTCCACGGCCACCGGAACCCCCTCCCTGCTCGCCCCGATCAGCGGCGCCGTCGGCCTGTCGACCTGGAACACCAGCGCCGCGTACGACGACGTCAAGGTGACCGACGCCGAGGGGACCACCCTGCTCAGTGACGACTTCTCCGGTGACGCCTCCCGGTGGACCCACACCGGCACCGGCAGCTGGACCGTCCAGGACGGGCAGTACGTGGAGACCTCGGACACCGCCGAGAACACCATGGTCTCCGCCGGCGACCCCTCCTGGCACGACTACGACCTGCACGTGAAGGCCGCCAAGAAGTCCGGCAAGGAGGGCTTCCTCGTCGCCTTCGGCGTCAAGGACACCGGCACCTACTACTGGTGGAACATCGGCGGCTGGAACAACACCCAGACCGCGGTCGAGCAGGCCGTGGACGGCGGCAAGTCGACGCTGGTCGCCAAGCCGGGGTCGGTGGAGACCGGCCGGGCCTATGACGTGGACATCAAGGTGCGGGGGCGGCAGGTCACCCTCTCCCTCGACGGGCAGGAGTGGGGCAGCTTCACCGACGACAAGCCGGCCGAGCCGTTCCGGCAGGTCGTCACCAGGGACAAGAAGAGCGGCGACCTGATCGTCAAGGTCGTCAACGCCCAGTCCTCGGCGGCCCGTACGGCCATCGACCTCGGGGGCGCCGAGGTGTCGAGGAAGGCGAAGGTGACCACGCTCGCGGCGGCGCCGGACGCGGTGAACACCGAGACGTCCACCGCGGTCGCCCCGGTCGCGTCCACCTTCACCGGAGTCGCCGGCAGGTTCACGTACACCTTCCCGGCGAACTCCGTCACCTTCCTGCGGATCAGGCAGAAGTAGTTCCCTGCGTGGGCTGCTGCCCGACCGGCAGCAGCCCACGCTCGGCGAAGACCTTCTTGGCGACCAGGGTGGCGTTGAGCGCCTTGGGGAAACCGCAGTACCCGGCGGAGTGCAGCAGCGCCTCGACGATCTCCTGGGGAGTGAGTCCCGCGTTCAGGGAGAAGTTGATGTGCACCTCCAGCTGGGGCTCGCAGCCGCCCAGCGCGGTGAGCATGCCCAGGGTCACCAACTGCCGGTCACGGGGCACCAGTTCGGGCCGGGAGTAGATCTCCCCGAAGCCCCAGGCGACGACCTGGTGGCCCAGCTCGGGGCTGATGTCGGCCAGCGACTCCAGGACCCGCTCCCGGAGCCCGCCGTCGACCTGGCTCATGACCTCGAGACCGTGGGCGAAACGCTCGTCACGGGTGGTGCTCTCGCTCGTGTCAGCTCGTGCGTCCATGGAGAGAACGCTAGGAGTTGGAGCGTGCTCCAGGTCAAGCCCGCTTCGCGATCAGCCCCTGGCGCGGATGGTCTCCGCCGCGGCCCGCAGTTCGCCGAGCACGGTCCGTACCGCTCTGCGGGCCGTGCGCTCGGGGCGGTGGAGCGCGTCGATGTGGCGGTGGGCCTCGATGCCGTCGAGGGGTCTGAGGGTGACGCCCGGGTGCGGACGGGACGTCCAGCGGGGCATCAGAGCGATCCCGCCGCCCGCGGCGACCAGCTCGGCGACGACCGAGGTCTCGTTGACGCGATGGACGATGTCGAGCCGGTGTCCGGCCGCGGCGGCGATGGCCTCCACGGTCGCGAGCAGCGGAAAGCCGTCGTGCACGGTGATCCAGGGCTCGCCGGACACGTCCCGCGCGGTCAGGGCGGTCCGCGCGGCCAGCGGGTGGCCGACCGGCAGGGCGATGTCGAGGGGTTCGCGCAGCAGCGGGGTGGCCGTGGCGGTCCGCGGCCAGGGCGGAGCGTGGTCGAGACGGTGGGCGAGGACCAGGTCGTAGGCGCGGGTCAGGGGCGGGAAGTCGGCCTGGGCCACGTCCTCGTCGTGCAGGGTGATCCTCGGGGAGCCCGGGCCGCGCACCTGTCGTAGCAGCAGCGGATAGAACGCGGCGGCCCCGCTGTGGAAGGCCGCCACCGACACCGTGCCCTCGGGCTCCTCGACGTACTCCTCGACGGTGTGGCGGGCCCGGGCCAGGGCCGTCTCCACCCCGATCGCCGCGTCGGCCAGGGCCTGCCCGGCCGCCGTGAGCACCAGCCGGCGCCCGGCGCGCTCGGTGAGCGGTACCGGGAGGGAGCGCTGGAGCAGGCGCAGCTGCTGCGAGATCGCCGAGGGCGTCACCCGCAGCGCCTCCGCGACCGCCGTGACGCTGCCCAGTTCGCCCAGCTCCCGCAGGACGCGCAGCTGCCGTTCGTCCATGCCGTCAGTGTAGCTTCACTACAGGGTTGGTTGAGCAAGTCGTCGTTTACTTCAAAGTGCTGGCCAGGGATCGTGAACGGCATGCCGCACACCCGTCGTACCGATGGGGTGCTCCTGGCTCTCGCCGCCGTCTGGGGTTCCAGTTACCTGACGGCGAAGACGGCCACGGACGCCCTCCCCGTGCTGATCGTCCTCTTCCTGCGCTACGCCATCGGCGCCCTCGTCTGCCTCGCCGCACTACGCGGCGTCGGTTCCCTCACCCGGGACGAGAAGCGTTACGGCTCGCTCCTCGGCCTCACCCAGGCCGCCGTCCTCGTCCTGGAGACCTACGGTGTCGCCCACACCAGCGCCGGGAACGCGGGCCTGATCATCAGCCTGACCCTCGTCCTCACCCCGGTCCTGGACCGCGGGCGGCTGCCGGGGAGGTTCTTCCTCGCCGTCGGTGTGTGTGTCGTCGGCGTCGGGCTGCTGGTGTCCGGCAACGGGCTGCGCGCCCCCGGCGCCGGGGATCTGCTGATGCTCGGTGCCGCGGTGGTCCGGGCCGGTCATGTGGTGCTGGTCGGGCGGGTGACCGCGGGCCGGGCCGTGCGCCCGTTCCAGGTCACGGCCGTGCAGACCGCCGTCGGCGCGGTTCTCTTCCTCGTGCCCGCCGCGCCCGGCCTGCCGGTGCTCGCCCGGACCGGCGCCGCCACCTGGGCCCAGTTGGTCTACCTGGCCCTGTGCTGCGGCCTGTGCGCGTTCCTCGCCCAGACCTGGGCGGTCCAGCGCACCTCCGCGACCCGGGCCAGTCTGCTGCTGGGCACCGAACCGGTGTGGGCCCTCCTGGTCGGTGTCGGTCTCGGCGGCGAACGCCTCACCGCGCTCGGGGTGCTGGGAGCGGCGCTGATCGTCTCCGGGACGTACTGGGGCCAATCCGTCGAACGCGTCCATCGCGCGGCCTCCTCGGAGGCGGTGCGCGATGCGGCCCTCCGCCGTGCCGGCGCGGACCTCTCACGGGCGCGTTAACCAGAAGAACACCTTTCTGAAATCCTCAGTTCCCTTTGAAGTCGCGAATTCTTTCCCGGGTCGCACGCGGATTCGGAATTCGACTTATTACTTCATAGGTGAGGCACAACCATCAGCAACAACTACCCGTCTAAGTCGGCGAAACACCGACCAGCGGGGAGTAACACCCCCGTTTTTCTCTGGGGGCCACACAGAATGAATCGCACGACCCTGACCGGGCGCGAACAGGGGGTGAAACCGGCGGGGGGCGAAGAGCGGGAGACCGAACCCGCGCGACGGCTCGACGCCGATCCGCGCTGGGCGGCCGCCCTGCTCGCGGCGCTCCTCACCACCGCCGCGTTCTGTACGGCCGACGTCGTGGCCCGCAGCTACCCCTTCGGCTCCCACACCCGCAGCGTCAACGACCTCGGCAACCAGTACGTGCCCTTCCACGCCCATCTGTGGGACCTGTTGCACGGCAGGGCCGACGGCGGGGTCGTCTTCAACTGGCAGTCCGGCTACGGCTCCAGCTTCCTGCCGGACATCGGCACCTATGTCAGCAGCCCGTTCGCCCTGCTGGTCGGGGTGTTCCCGCGTGACGAGATCGACCTCGCGGTGTATGTGATCACCGTCCTGAAGACGGCGGTCGCCGGTGCCGCCATGGCCTGGCTGCTGCTCAGCCTGCGCCGCGGCCGCTGGTGGGCGGCCGGGATCCTGGGCACCTCCTACGCCCTGTGCGGCTGGAGCCTCGCGCTCGCCTCGTTCAACCCGATGTGGCTCGACGGGCTGATCGCGCTGCCGCTGCTCTGCCTGGTCGGCGAGTGGGCCATGGCCGGCCGGCGCCCGCTGCCCAGCGTGCTGATCGTGGCGCTCGCCTGGATCGCCAACTTCTACACCGCCTACATGGCCACCCTCGGTGCCGCCCTGGTGCTGCTGCTCCGGCTGGTGCTCGCCGAACTGCCGTGGCGGCGGGCGCCGGCGGTGGTCGGCCGGGCCGCGGTCGTCGTCGGGCTGGGGGTCGGCCTGGCCGCGCCGCTGGTGATCGTCGTCTACTCCGGCACCAAGCACGCCTACCCGGGCCGCGAGGGCCACTTCGCCCCGGTCGGGGCTGACGACCTGTTCGCCCGGCTGCTGCCGACCACCTACAGCTACAGCTCCCCGGCCCTCTACGTGGGCATCACCGCGCTGGTGCTCGCCCTGGCCCTGCCCTTCCACCGCAAGGTCCCGGTCCGGGTGCGGGCGGGCTGGACGGTTCTGGTACTCGCCGTGGCGCTGTCGCTGCAGTGGGCGCCGACCAGCCTGGCCTGGCACGCCTTCGCCGCCCCGAACGGCAGCTCCTACCGCCAGGCCTTCGTGCTCTGCGCCCTGCTGGTCATAGCGGCTTGGCATGCTCTTGCCTACGGTCTGCCGGACTGGCGTGCCCTGGGTCCGGCGGCCGTGCTCCTGGCCCTGGTCGCCGCCGTCGCCGGCCGCAGCACCCTCACCCAGCAGCACTCCCACCACACCTGGCCGGTGGTGCTGCTCGCCGCCGCCGGCGCCCTCGGCGGACTCGCCCTCCTGAGCCTCAGGAACGGCCGGCCCCTCCTTGCCGGACTCGCCGCCGTACTGCTGATCGGCGCCCAGTTCGGCGAGGCCGCCGCCACCTCCGCCGTGGCCACCCACATGCGCCTCGGCCAGATGGACGACTACGCCCCCTGGGGCGACCGCCAGCAGCGGGAGTCGGACGCCGTCGCCGAGGCCGATGCCTGGCCGAGGTACCGCACCGAGCCCGGCCGCGACCAGACCGTCGCCAACGACCCGATGATGGTCGGCGGCCAGGGCTCCCAGTACTACAGCAGCCTCACCGCCGACGTCCTCAGCCGCACCATGACCTCCCTGGGCGACGGCTGGACCTCGCGCGGCCGCAGCCTGCAGAGCCTTGACAACCCCGTCACCGACGCGGTCTTCTCGGTGGGCGCCCGGGTGCACAACCCGCCGGACCCGCACCAGAAGTGGCTGCCCCAGGGCGGCGGTCCGTCGACCGTCACCCGCGAGGACGTCCCGCCGCTGGTGACCGTGCGGCCGGCCGCCGCGCGCACCACCCCGGCCGCCTTCGGCCCCTCGCCGTACCGCAACCAGGAACTGCTGCTCGGCACCCGCGTCTACACCCTGCCCCGCACCACCCTCAGCGGTGCGCGCAAGGGCGACGAGGCGCGCGGGCTGCTGGTCGACGGAGCGCAGACGCTCACCGCACGCTGCCGGGCCGGCAGCGAGGCGTTCCTGTGGGCGCCGCACTACTCCGGCACGGCACAACTGGCCGGCGGCGAGCAGCAGCTCTACCGGTCCGACGCCGAGGGCACGAAGATCGCCGCGATGCAGCCGCTCGGCACGGTCCGCGCCTCGGGGCAGATACGGATCGACCTGAAGCCCAACCGGCTCAGCCGCGTCCCGGCGCAGGGCGCGGTCGGCTGCCTCGACACCGGCAGACTGCACGCCGCCGTACAGCAGTTGAAGGCCACGGGGGCTACCGAGGTGACCGTCTCCGACGGCACCCTGCACGCCCGGCTCCCCGCCGGCAGCACGGGAACCGCCGTCGTGGCCGCCCCGCGGATCGCCGGCTGGCGCTGCTCGGCCGGCGGCGACGAGGTCGCGGCGAGCGAGTTCCACGGCCTGATCGCCGTCCCGCTGGGCGCCTCCGCCACCAGCCTCACCTGCACGTTCCACCCGCCCGGACTGCGCCTGGGCACGGCCGTCGGCGGCGCCTCGCTGCTGACCCTGATCCTGCTCGGCGCCTTCTCGGCCCTGCGCCGCAGAACCGCCGTCCGCTCCGGCGAGCGCACGACCACCGCTCACTGACCCGTCCCCAGGGGGAGAAACCCATGCTGATATCGATCGTCGCGCCCTGTTACAACGAGGAAGACGTCATCGAGCGCTTCCACGAGCAGGTCCAGAAGATCGCCAACGAGCTTCTGCCGCTCGGTCACGACATGGAGTTCGTGTACGTCGACGACGGCAGCCGTGACCAGACACTGTCCCTCCTCAGCCAGATCGCCGACGGCGACTCGCGCGTCCGGTACGTCTCCTTCAGCCGCAACTTCGGGAAGGAGTCGGCGCTGCTCGCCGGCCTGAAGCACGCCACCGGCGACGCCGTGATCGTCATGGACGCCGACCTCCAGCACCCGCCGGAACTCATCAAGCGCATGGTCGAACTGCGCGGCGAGGGCTACGACCAGGTCATCGCCAAGCGCACCCGGCAGGGCGACCGCTTCACCCGCACCCTCACCGCCCGCCTCTACTACCGGCTCATCAACCGGCTCGTCGACGTCGAACTCGTCGACGGCGTGGGCGACTTCCGGCTGATGTCGCGCCGGGTGGTGGACGCGATCGTGGACCTCACCGAGTACAACCGGTTCTCCAAGGGCCTGTTCGCCTGGGTCGGCTTCCCCAGCACCACCTTCGAGTACGAGAACGCGGTGCGCGAACACGGGAGCAGCTCCTGGTCGTTCCGCAGCCTGCTCAACTACGGCCTCGACGGGCTGCTCTCCTTCAACAACCGCCCGCTGCGCGCCGCGCTCTACCTCGGCCTGACCTTGCTGGCCCTGGCCGGCGCGTACACGGCGTGGATCGTGGGCGGCGCGATGATCAACGGCGTCCAGACGCCGGGCTATGTCACCATCATTACAGCCGTCACCGCCCTGGCCGGCGTACAGATGATCATGCTCGGGGTCATCGGCGAGTACACCGGCCGGATCTACTACGAGGTCAAGGGGCGCCCGCACTTCCTGGTGAAGGCGACGAACGTGGATCGAGCGGACAGCCGCACCCGCGGCACGACGAAGGACCTCATTCCCTGATGCCGAACGCCACCCCGTCGACCGCCACCGGACCCACTCGCCCGATATCGGGGCAGATCATCACCTTCGCACTGATCGGGGTCATCAACACGGCGACGTACTACGGCCTCTACCTGCTGTTCCTGATGTATTTGCCGTACCTCGCCGCGCATATTCTCGCGTTTCTGCTGAGCATGATCGGTTCGTTCTTTCTCAACGCGAAGTTCACTTACCGAATACGGCCCACCTGGCGTAAATTCCTGCTGTTCCCGCTGACCAACGCGACGAATTTCGTGATCACCACGGTGGGGGTGTACGTGATCGTCGACGTCCTGCACGCCGGCAGCCGGTTCGCTCCGCTGATGGCGTCGGCGGCGGCGATTCCGGTGACTTTCGTGGTGTCGCGCTGGGTCATGCTGCCGAAGGTGGAGGCGGCGTAGGGAGAGCGAGCATCTCGTCGATCGCGGACCGGATCTCCTCGTCGTCCAGGAACGCGCGGTAGTCCCGATACGGCGACAGCCGCCGGTCGGTCTCCCGCATCCTGTGCAGGGCGGCTCGCACGGCCGGTGAGGCCGTCCCGAGGCGGACGATCGCACGCAGTGCCATGAGGAAGCTGCCGTAGGACTCGTCGCCGTCGGCGACGGGCAGGACGTACGTCTCCAGGACGGACAGGCTCGACTCCGTCTCGCCCGTGATCGGCCACAGGGCGACCGCCGCCCCTATCTCGCACCAGGTGTCGCCGTCGTCCATGATCTGCCGTATCCGGTCGGCGTACGGCAGGGCCCCGGACCGAAGTCGCCGAGCAGGGAGGCGGCGTCGCACGGCCGGTCCTCGGACAGCGCCGCCTCGCCGATTCGCCCGTATGCCCGTGACGGGCAGCACCAGCCAGCTACGACGATCACAGACGCCAGGTCACGACTTGCTGTCGGCCTGCGGGCGGACGGTGAGCACCAGCTTGCCGGTGGCGCCTCCCGCCTCGGCCAGCGCGTGGGCCTTGGCCGCCTCGGCGAGCGGGAAGGTCGCGGCGACGTGTGGGCGCAGCCGACCTGCCTCGGCGAGGGCGGCGAGGCCGGTCATGCCGGCCCGGTCGTGCTCGACGACCAGGTTCGTGGCCCGCACCCCCAACTCGGCGGCGCGTTCGGTCACTTCGTCGAATTCGACGGGCAGGCTGGAGACCAGGATGCCGCCGGGCCCGAGGGTCTGGAGGGAACGCAGCCGGTCGGCGCCGCCGACCACGTCGAGAACCACGTCGATGTCGTGGGCCTCCTTGACGACGTCGGCGGCGCGGTAGTCGATGACGTCGTCCGCTCCCAGGTCGCGCACGAGGTCGCCCTTGTCGTCGGACGCCGTGCCGATCACGTACGCGCCGCGCGCCTTGGCGACCTGTACCGCGATGTGTCCGATGCCGCCGGCCGCTCCGAGGACCAGCACCCGCTGCCCGTCCCGCACGTCGGCGGTGTCGACCAGCGCCTGCCAGGCGACGAGGCCCGCCATCGGCAGCGCGGCGGCATCGGTGTGGCTGAGCGCGGCGGGCTTGGGCGCGAAGGCGCGGGCGGGACCGGTGACGTATTCGGCGTAGGCTCCGGCCCCGTTCGGGTACGGCAGCATGCCGAACACCTCGTCGCCCGGCTCGAAGAGCGAGACGCCCAGGCCGACCGCCTCGACGACGCCGGACACGTCCCAGCCGAGCGTGAAGGGCGGCTCCCCCAGGAACAGGCCGAGCCTGCGGTGCTGGGCGTCGGTGGGGTTGACCCCGGCGGCGTGTACGGCGACGAGGACCTGACCGACGCCGGGCTCCGGGCGCTCGCGCCGGACGGGGCGGAGCACGTCCGGGTCCCCGAGGGTGTCTTGGCTGATGACCTGCATGGTGTGCGTGTTCATGGCTCCAGGCTGCGGCCGGGGCCCTGACCTCGCCAATGGCAAGATGGTCATAAACCCATAGAATCGTGCCATGGTCGCGCTCGAACCCTTAACCGCCCCTGACAGCCCGCCGCACCGGGTCGTGGTCCTCGCTCTCGACGGCGTGTACCTCTTCGACTTGGGCATCCCCGAACGGGTCTTCGGCGGGGTCCGCTACGCCGGGCTTCCGAAGGCGTACGAGGTGGCCAGCTGCGCCGCGACCGAGGACCGCACGGTCACGACCAGCGCCGGCCTCACCCTCACGCTCGACCACGGGCCCGAGGCGCTGGAGAGCGCCGACACGGTCGTCCTCCCGCCCTGCGACATGTGCCGCTTCACGGCCGACCTGCCCGGCCCGGTCCGCTCGGCGCTCGCCCGCATCCGCCCCGGCACCCGCATCGTCTCCCTGTGCACCGGAGCGTTCACCCTGGCTGCGGCCGGCCTGCTCGACGGGCGGCCCGCGACCACGCACTGGGCGCTCGCGGACGAGTTCCGCCGGCTGTTCCCCCGCGTGGCGCTTGACCCTGCCGTGCTGTTCGTCAACGACGGTGACGTGCTCACCTCGGCCGGTGTCGCCTCCGGGATCGACGCGTGCCTGCACCTGGTGCGCCGCGACCACGGAAGCGCCGTCGCCAACCAGGTCGCCCGGCAGTGCGTGGTTCCGCCCTGGCGCGAGGGCGGCCAGGCCCAGTTCATCGTCCAGCCCATGCCCGCGCAGGGCGCCACCGGTACCGGAGCGACCCGCGCCTGGGCCCTGGGGCACCTCGACCGGCCGCTCGCCCTGCGGGAGCTTGCCGCGCACGCCCGGATGAGCCCGCGCACCTTCTCGCGCCGCTTCCAGGAGGAGACGGGCACCAGCCCCGGCCGCTGGCTCACCCAGCAGCGGGTGAACCATGCCCGCACCCTCCTGGAGACCACCGACCTCTCGGTCGACCGGATTGCTGCGGAGGTCGGCTTCGCCACGGGGAACTCGTTGCGGCAGCACCTGCATGCGGCCATCGGCGTCTCGCCCCAGGCGTACCGCACCACGTTCCGAATCCGCAGCGAGATGCCTGACGAAGACTGAGCACCTCGCCCATGGCCGACGGTATCGGCGCAGGCGAAACAGGCGAGCGACGGCACCGGCGTTCGGCCCCGTCTACCAGCCGCGCTCTGTCGCCAACCTCGGTGGCTGGAGCGGCTAGTTGACGAGAAGAACGTCGCCGGCCGGTTCAGGAAGCGGCCTCGGGGGTGGGCGAGATGGCCGGCGTGAGAGTCCGCCCGCTGGTGCGGGTGAGTGGAGACGGGGCCGGGCGGCATCCTGGACGCGGACGAGCTCGCGGCGTCCGGGATGCTCGGCGCGAGCCTCGCCGACTGAAGTGCTCGGTCACCCGCCCTCGGGTATGCGGCGAAGGGGTCCGTTGCATAAAAGTGCAGAGAACCGTATAGTCATGCCATCCAGAGGAGGATGGACATGGCGGTACGTGCGGCGGTTGCCGGAGCTAGCGGGTACGCGGGCGGAGAGGTCCTGCGGCTGCTCCTCGGGCACCCCGAGGTCGAGATCGGTGCCCTGACCGGCAACTCCAACGCCGGGCAGCGCCTGGGCGCGCTCCAGCCGCATCTGCTGCCGCTGGCCGACCGCGTACTGGCGCAGACGACCGCCGAGGCCCTCGCCGGGCACGACGTCGTCTTCCTCGCGCTGCCGCACGGCCAGTCCGCCGCCGTCGCCGAGCAGCTCGGTCCGGACGTCCTCGTCGTCGACATGGGCGCCGACTTCCGCCTGAACAACCCGGCCGACTGGGAGCGCTTCTACGGCTCCCCGCACGCCGGCACCTGGCCCTACGGCCTCCCCGAACTGCCGGGTGCCCGCGCCGCGCTGGAGGGGTCCAAGCGCATCGCGGTACCCGGTTGCTACCCCACCGCCGTCTCCCTCGCCCTGTACCCGGCCTACTCGGCCGGGATCGCCGAGCCCGAGGCGGTGATCGTCGCCGCCTCCGGTACCTCCGGCGCCGGCAAGGCGCCCAAGCCCCATCTGCTGGGCAGCGAGGTCATGGGATCCATGACGCCGTACGGCGTCGGCGGCGGCCACCGGCACACCCCCGAGATGATCCAGAACCTCAGCGCCGTGGCGGGGGAGCGCATCGCCGTCTCCTTCACGCCGACCCTCGCGCCGATGCCCCGCGGCATCCTCGCCACGTGCAGCGCCGCGGCGAAGAGCGGGGTGACGGCCGAGACCGTCCGCGCCGCCTACGAGAAGGCCTACGCCGACGAGCCCTTCGTCCACCTCCTCCCCGAGGGCCGGTGGCCCGCGACGGCGTCCGTCTACGGTTCCAACGCCGTTCAGGTGCAGGTCGCGTACGACGACGCCGTGGGCCGCATCATCGCGATCAGCGCCATCGACAACCTGACCAAGGGCACCGCCGGCGGTGCCGTCCAGAGCATGAACCTCGCCCTGGGGCTCGACGAGACCACGGGGCTGACCACGATCGGAGTTGCGCCGTGAGCGTGACGGCAGCGAAGGGATTCACGGCCGCGGGCATCGCCGCCGGGATCAAGGAGAGCGGCAACCCGGACCTGGCCCTCGTGGTCAACACCGGGCCCCGCCGTGCCGCCGCGGGCGTCTTCACCTCCAACCGTGTGAAGGCCGCGCCGGTCCTGTGGTCCGAGCAGGTGCTCAGGAGCGGCCAGGTCTCGGCCGTCGTCCTCAACTCCGGCGGCGCCAACGCCTGTACGGGCCCCAAGGGCTTCCAGGACACCCACGCGACGGCCGAGAAGGTCGGCGAGGTGCTGGGCCGTGGCGCCATCGAGGTGGCCGTCTGCTCGACCGGTCTGATCGGCGTGCTCCTCCCGATGGACAAGCTGCTGCCGGGGGTCGAGACCGCGGCCGTCGCCCTGAGCGAGCACGGCGGCGAGAAGGCCGCCATCGCCATCAAGACCACCGACACCGTGCACAAGACGTCCGTCGTGACGAAGGACGGCTGGACGGTCGGCGGGATGGCCAAGGGCGCCGGCATGCTCGCGCCCGGCCTGGCCACCATGCTGGTCGTGCTCACCACGGACGCCGTCGTCGAGAGCGAGGCCCTGGACACGGCGCTCCGGGCCGCCACCCGCACGACCTTCGACCGCGTCGACTCCGACGGCTGCATGTCCACCAACGACACCGTGCTGCTGCTCGCCTCCGGTGCCGCCGAGGTCACCCCGGAGTACGAGGAGTTCGCCGAGGCCGTCCGCGCCGTCTGCGACGACCTCGGCCAGCAGCTGATCCGGGACGCCGAGGGCGCCAGCAAGGACATCAAGGTGGAAGTGGTCAACGCCGCTTCCGAGGACGACGCCGTCGAGGTGGGGCGCTCCATCGCCCGCAACAACCTCCTCAAGTGCGCCATCCACGGCGAGGACCCCAACTGGGGCCGCGTCCTCTCCGCCATCGGCACCACCGCGGCCGCCTTCGAGCCCGACCGGCTCAACGTCGCCATCAACGGCGTCTGGGTCTGCAAGAACGGCGGCGTCGGCGAGGACCGCGAGAAGGTCGACATGCGCTACCGCGAGGTGCACATCGTCGCCGACCTCGCCGCCGGCTCCGAGACCGCCACCATCTGGACCAACGACCTGACCGCCGACTACGTCCACGAGAACAGCGCCTACTCCTCATGAGCACCACGCGTAAGCACACCGCGCTGCCCAAGGCACAGATCCTCATCGAGGCACTGCCCTGGCTGACCCGGCACCACGGCAGGACCGTCGTCATCAAGTTCGGCGGCAACGCCATGATCGACGAGGACCTGAAGGCCGCCTTCGCCCAGGACGTCGTGTTCCTGCACCACGCCGGCCTCAAGCCGGTCGTCGTGCACGGCGGCGGCCCGCAGATCAGCGCCGCCCTCGACCGGCACGGCATCGTCAGCGAGTTCAAGGCCGGACTCCGGGTCACCACCGAGGACGCCATGGACGTCGTACGGATGGTGCTCGCCGGCCAGGTCCAGCGCGAACTGGTCGGACTGCTCAACCAGCACGGACCGCTGGCCGTCGGGCTGACCGGCGAGGACGCCCACACCATCACCGCCACCAGGCACCGGCCCGAGATCGACGGCGAACTCGTCGACATCGGCCGGGTCGGCGAGATCACCGCGATCGACACGGGCGCGATCGAGGCCCTGCTCGCAGACGGCCGTATCCCGGTCGTCTCCTCCATCGCCCGCTCCGAGGACGACGGACATGTCTACAACGTCAATGCTGATACGGCGGCTGCGGCACTCGCTGCTGCGCTGGACGCCGAGACTCTCATGGTCCTCACCGACGTCGAGGGCCTTTACGAGGACTGGCCGAACTCCGACGAGGTGATCAGCCGCCTCACCGCTTCCCAACTGGAGAAGCTGCTGCCGGAGCTGAGCTCCGGCATGGTGCCGAAGATGGAGGGCTGTCTGCACGCCGTACGCAACGGCGTCACCACCGCCCGCGTCATCGACGGCCGGGTCCAGCACTCGATCCTGCTGGAGATCTTCACGGACGAAGGCATCGGCACGATGGTCGTGCCCGACGAGCAAGAGGGGAAGCAGTCGTGAGCAACCAGGAACTGACCACCCGGTGGCAGGGCGCGCTCATGAACAACTACGGCACCCCACGGCTGCCCCTCGTCCGAGGCGAGGGCGTCAGGGTCTGGGACACCGAGGACCGCCCGTACTACGACTTCGTCGGCGGTATCGCCACCAACGCGCTCGGCCACGCCCACCCGGCGATCGTCGAGGCGGTCAGTAAGCAGATCGCGTCCCTCGGCCACATCTCCAACTTCTTCATGGCCGAGCCCACCGTCACCCTCGCCGAACGGCTGCTCCAGCTCTTCGGCCGCGACGGCAGGGTCTTCTTCTGCAACTCCGGCGCCGAGGCCAACGAGGCCGCCTTCAAGATCGGCCGGCTGACCGGGCGCACCCACATGGTCGCCACCGACGGCGGCTTCCACGGCCGTACGATGGGCGCCCTCGCGCTCACCGGGCAGCCCGCCAAGCAGGACCCGTTCCGCCCGCTGCCCGCCGACGTCACCCACGTGCCCTACGGCGACGCGCAGGCGCTGGCCGCCGCCGTCACCGAGGACACCGCCCTGGTCGTCATCGAGCCCGTGCAGGGCGAGAACGGCGTGGTCGTACCCCCGGTCGGCTATCTCAAGGCGGCCCGGGCGATCACCGCGGCCACCGGCGCCCTGCTCGTCCTCGACGAGGTGCAGACCGGCATCGGCCGGACCGGCACCTGGTTCGAGTACCAGGCCCACGAGGGCGTGCTGCCCGATGTGGTCACCCTCGCCAAGCAGCTCGGCGGCGGACTGCCGCTCGGCGCGACCGTGGCCTTCGGCCGGGCAGCCGACCTCCTCCAGCCGGGCCACCACGGCACGACCTTCGGCGGCAACCCGGTCGCCTGCGCCGCCGGCCTCGCCGTCCTCGACACCATCGAGAACGAGGGGTTGCTGGAGAACGTCAAGCGGCAGAGCGAGAAGTTGCGGGACGGGATCGAGGGCCTCGGCCACCGGTTGATCGATTATGTCCGGGGTGCGGGCCTCCTCCTGGGTATCGTGCTCACCGAGCCGCTGGCAGCACAGGTGCAGCAGGCGGCTCAGGAGGCCGGGTTCCTGGTGAACGCGCCCGCCCCGGACGTCGTTCGGCTGATGCCCCCGCTGAACCTCCGCGACGACGAGGTGGACGTGCTGCTGCGGGCCCTGCCCGGCATCCTCGACGCAGCGAGCGGGGACGGACGATCCGGAGAATGAGACGACGATGAGCCAGGCGCAGGAGTTCGACCAGTCGGGCGGGGCGGGGCCCGCGGTACCGCAGACCCGGACCGCCCGGCACCGCCGGATCGTGGACATCCTCAACCGGCAGCCGGTGCGCTCGCAGAGCCAGCTCGCGAAGCTGCTCGCCGACGACGGGCTGACGGTCACCCAGGCGACGCTCTCCCGGGACCTCGACGAGCTGAACGCGGTGAAGATCCGCAACACCGACGGGGAACTGATCTACGCGGTGCCGAGCGAGGGGGGTTTCCGTACCCCGCGTGCGCCGCTCGGGGGGTCGGCGAAGGAGGAGCGGATGCGGCGTCTCTCCCAGGAGCTCCTGATCTCCGCGGAGGCGTCGGCGAACCTGGTCGTCCTGCGGACCCCGCCCGGCGCGGCGCAGTTCCTCGCCTCGGCGATCGACCAGGCGGAGCTGCAGGACATCCTCGGGACGATCGCCGGTGACGACACGCTGCTGCTGATCAGCCGCGAGCCGACCGGCGGCCAGGCCCTCGCGGACCACCTGCTGCGCCTGGCCCAGAACGGCCACTGACCCGCGTGCGGGGCCCGGCCCGCCGACGGACAATGGACATGTGATCTTCCGCGGCGGGCGGACAGGCGGGAGAGCAATCCCCTGGCGGCCGTCGAACGTATACAGAGGTGTGTCGGGATTCCGGTTCCCCGTCGGCCGCCTCCCGGACGAGGCTCTGCTGTCCGGGCTGGCCACCGGAGATCCGGAGCTCGCTGTGATCTTCGTACGGAGGTTCCAGCACCGGGTCTTCGGAGTCGCCATGGCCGTCACCGGGGACCAGCAGCTCGCCGAGGACGTCGCCCAGCAGACGTTCGAGCGCGCCTGGCGGCATGCCCAGATCTACGACTCGCGCCGCGGCTCGGTCGCGACCTGGCTGACGACCATCGCGCACAACCTCGCCGTCGACGCCGTCCGCGCCCGGCGGACGGAACCGATGGCACCCGAGGACCTCGACCCCCTCCTCGAAGCCGTCACCGAGACCCCCGAGCAGTGGGCGCTGGCCGACGAGGCCTCCACCCAGCTCCGGGCCGCACTGGCGCGGCTGCCGCGGGAGCAGGCCAGGGCCCTGGTGATGGCAGGCATCTACGGCATGACCGCCCAGCAGATCGCCGACGCGGAGCAGATCCCGCTGGGCACCGCCAAGACGCGGATCAGAGCGGCGATGGCGAAACTCCGTACCGCACTCGCGTCTCCGAAGCGAGGCGACCATGTCCAGTGACGCGCACTGCGAGAAGCTGCGGGAGGTCGGCGCCGAACTGGCGCTGGGCGTACTGCCCGGCCGCGAGCGGGCCGAGGCCGTCGCCCATCTGGACCGGTGCGCGGACTGCCGGGAGTACGTACGCCAACTGACCGGGATCGGCGACCGGTTGATCGGCCTGCTGCCGGAGCGCGAGCCACCGGCCGGCTTCGAGGCCCGGGTGGCGCGCAGTCTCACCGAGCAGGCGGCGGGATCCGAAGGGCAGCGGCCCGCCGCCCGCGCCCCCCGGGACTGGCGCAGCCACGCCCGGCGGGCCCGGCTGCGGCTCGCGGCGGTCGCCGCCGCCCTCGCCGTCGCCGTCGGATTCGCCGGCTGGGCGGTCGGCACCGCCGTCCAGGAGGTCACCGCCTCGGCGCCGCCCGCCGTCGAGTCCGAGCCCGTGCTGGTCGGGGACATGATCCCGGCCGGCGGGAGGCAGTCCGTCGGCGAGGTCTACGCCCACCCCGGCAGCCCCGCCTGGATCTTCGTGTCCGTCGCCCTCACCGGCACTCCGTACACCGGCAAGGTCACCTGCCTCCTCGAACACGCCGACGGCACCACCGTCAGGGTCGGCGAGTTCCCGCTGCGGGCCGGACGCGGCAACTGGGGCGTGGCGGTACCCGTCGACCTCACCAAGTACACCGGCGCCCGTCTGACCTCTCCCGCCGGCGCCGTCCTGGCCACCGCCGAGCTGCAGAAGGGCAAGGTGGTGGCCCCGCAGACGTGAACCGCCCCTCTCGAGCACGCACCGGCAGGGCTTGGCCTCGAGCACGCACCGGCAGGGCTTGGCCTCGAGCACGCACCGGCAGGGCTTGGCCCGCGAGGCTCAGGACAGCACCGCGCCCGCGTTCAGCCGGTGCAGCCGGGCGTACATCCCCTCCTGCCGGAGCAGGTCCGCGTGCGCGCCGTCCTCGACGACCCGGCCGTGGTCGAGCACCACGATCCGGGTGGCGTCGCGGACGGTCAGCAGATTGTGCGAGATGACGACGGTCGTCCGCCCGGCCATCAGCCGGCGCAGCGGGTCCATGATCCGCCGGCCCGAGCGGACGTCGAGCCCGGCGGTCGGTTCGTCCAGGAGCAGCACCGGCGCGTCCCGGATCATCGCCCGGGCGATCGCCAGCCGCTGGCACTGGCCGCCGGAGAGCGTCCGGCCGCGCTGCCCGACGAGCGTGTCGTAGCCCTCCGGAAGCCGCTCGACGAACTCGTGCGCGTCCGCGGCCCGCGCCGCCGCGACGATCTCCGCCTCCGTGGCCGCCGGCCGGCCGTAGGCGATGTTGTCCCGCACAGTGCCGTGGAAGACGAGCGTTTCCTGCAACACCACCGCGATGCTCTCCCGCACGTCCGACAGGCTGAACTCGCGCAGGTCGGTCCCGTCCAGCCGGACCGCGCCCCGGTCGGGGTCGTAGAACCGCAACTGCAGCTTCGCGAGCGTGGACTTGCCCGCCCCGCTCGCCCCGACCAGCGCCAGCGTCTGACCGGGCGCCACCTCGAAGGACACGTCCGACAGCGCCCAGGCCGCCGTACCGGGATAGCGGAACCACACCCCGTCGAACTCCAGGGCACCCCGCGCCCGGTTGATCCGCCGGGCCCCCGGCGCCTCGGTCACCTGGGGGCGCTGGTCCAGCAGTTCGATGATCCGTTCCGCCGAGGCGGAGGCCGCGTAGAAGGTGGTGCCGAGCCCGGACAGGCCGTGCACCGGGCTGTACAGCTTGCCGATCAGGGCGAGGAACACCAGCAGTCCGCCGAGGGTGAGCTGGCCCTCCGCCAGCTTCCAGGTGCCGAGGCCCAGCACCGCGAGGCCGCCCGCCACCTCGATGAACTCGACGACGGGTCCGTACACGGCACGGATCCGCGCCGAGGCCATCGCCGCCCGGAACCTGCCGACGTTCTCCCGGTCGAACCGGCGTGCCTCCCAGCCCTGCCGGTTGTACGCCTGCACCAGCACCACGTTGCCCAGCGACTCCTCGGCGATCGCGCTGAGCGAGCCGCCGCGACGCCTGCGCTCCCGCGACGCCTCCTTGATCAGCCGGGAGAAGTGCCGGGCGGACCCCCAGAACAGCGGCACGATGACGAGGGCGAGCAGGGTCAGATCCCAGCGCAGATAGAACAGCAGACCGACGAAGACACCGAGGCGGATCACGTAGTACAGGGCGTCCGCCACGCCCGAGAGCAGGAACGTCTCCACCGCGTCGACGTCGCCCGTGACCCGGGAGAGCACGTCCCCGAGCCGCCGGCGCTCGAAGAAGCCGAGCGACAGCCCCTGGACGTGCCGGAAGACATCGGAGCGCAGCGACAGCAGAAAGCGTTCGCCGACCCAGGTGGACGTCACGTCGTCGGCGAAGCCCAGCACGCCGGAGCAGACGACGAGACCGAGATAGGCCGGTGCGACCCACAGGAACGGCCGCAGATCCCGAGGTACCAGCACGTCGTCCACGACGGTCTTGAACAGCCAGAGTTCCGCCGCGTCCACGACCGGGGCGGTCAGGCTCAGCAGGACGACGGGTACCAGCCAGCGGCGGCCACCGCGGGTGTACGGCCAGAACCGTCGGAACACCTCACGCGGGGACACCGCGGGCGCGGCCGTGACGACGGCGTCGGACGGCTCGCCGGGCGACGGCGGATGCGGCAGGAAACGCACCATGACACAGATTCCCCGGGAGCCGGCGGCAGAGCGGACCGGCTTTCCCGGTCGCCGGTCCGCTCACCCTTCCCGTGCGCTCAGTAGCCGTTGTGCCCGTGCCGGTCGCCGTGGTCGTGGCGGTGGCCGTGCCGGTCGTCGTGGCCGTGGCCGTGGTCGTGGTCGTGACGGTGCCCGTGCCGGTCGTCGTGGTCGTGGCCGTGGCCGTGGTCGTGGTCGTCATGGTGCCGGTGCATGGCCGGCATGAGGTTGCTGAAGATGGCCATGGTGTTCCTCCCGGAACTCGCTTCACAGGGGATACGGCCGAGAGGGGAGATGAGATGGCGTATTACGGGAGAAATTCGAAAAACTTCGCAGCAAGGTCCCGCAGTCGTTTCGTCCGCGGGTGGACGGGGGCTGATCGGGCCCCGCGGCGGAGCCGCAGATCGCCACAGCCCGGCGCCCCTGAAGGGGCCCAAGGGGCCCCGGGTGGACGCAGGAGGCGCCCCGCCGGCGCCGGTGAGCGACACTCCGCCCTCAGCCCAGACGCGCCGCAAGCCCCCCGGTGCACCGCACCTCGTCACCAGCCGTGATCAGCAGCGCCTCGACATCCGGCAGGGACTCCAGCCAGGCCAACCCGGCCCGCGAACCCATCGCGAACGCCGCCGTGGCCCAGCAGTCCGCCCACGTCAGCCGCGGCCCCACCACTGTCACCGCCACCAGGTCCGTCACCGCCGACTTCCCGGTCCGCGGGTCGACGATGTGGGCGCCCCGCTCCGCCGTACCGGAGGTGGCCACCGCCAGTTCGTCCACGCCCGCCGCCGTGATCACCGCCGCCAGTCCGCCCGGCCTGAGCGGATCGGCGATCCCCACCCGCCACGCCCGCGTCGGCTCGGGCGCGCCGAACATCTGGACGTCGCCCCCGCCGTTCACGCTCACCCCGGTCACCCCGGCCACCCGCGCCAGCGCCCGCGCCGCCCGCTCGACGGACCAGCCCTTGACGATGCCGGTGGGGTCGAGGCGCCCCCGGTAGCGCGTGCTGAACCAGCCGTCGCTCACCCGTTCCGCCTCGGCCGCGAGGTCCAGCACCTCGGCCATCTCGGGGGCGCACTCCGCGAGGCCGATCTCCTCCCGCGCCAGCCGGGACACCTGGCTGTTCTCGCGGTAGGTGCTGAACACCTCGTCGACCCGGTGCAGCCCGGCGACCGACTCGTCGAGGGCCGCCCGTACGGCGTCCGGATCCCCGCCGCGGACGTCGAAGGAGAAGACGGTCCCCATGACCTCCTCCGCGTGACGTACCGCGACCGGAGCCTGCGCGGACTCGGCCACGGCCTCAGCCACCGGCCTGGTCCAGCGCCGACTGCAGGGACTGCTTGTAGCCGGTGCTGGTGTAGGTGGCCCCGGAGACCGAGTCGATGTTCGCGTTCCCGGCCGCCACCGCCTCCTGGTTGAGCTTCGGTACGGACAGCGCGGTCTTCTGGTCGCTGGTGCCGCCGCTGGGCGCCTGTACGGCCTCCGCCTTGGTGATCTTTCCGCCGGCGACGGTGATCCGGACCTGCACCGGCCCGTACTGGGTCTGCGCGACCTGCCCGGTCACCGTCTTGGCCTGCGCCTGCGCGGAGCCGGAGGAGGACGAGCCGGACGAGGAACCCGACGAGCTGGACGCGGCGGCTTCCTTCATCTTGTCCAGCGCCGACTGGAGCGACTGCTTGTAGCCGGTGCTCGTGTAGGTCGCGCCGGAGACCGAGTCGATGTTCGCGCTCTGCGCCGCCACCGCCTCCTTGTTCAGCTGCGGCACCGACAGCGCGGTCTTCTGGTCGCTGGTGCCGCCCTTGGGCGCCTGGACCGCCTCGGCCTGGGTGATCTTGCCGCCTGCGACGGTCAGCCGCACCTGCACGACCCCGTACTGGGTCTGGGTCGCGTCACCGGTGACGGTGGTGGCGCCGCCGGCGGCCCCGGTGCCGCCCTGCGGCGACTCCTGGCCTGCCGCCGCGGCCGAGGGGGCCGCGCCCGCCGCCGACGCGGACGCCGGGTCGGACGACGGCTTCAGCGACAGCAGCAGCACGACACCGGACACGGTCGCCGCGGTGGCCAGCACCACACGCCTGACGGGGTGACTCTTCCTCATCGTTTCCGAACTCCCGATTCCCTGGATTCCGTGGTCCCGTCGCTCACATCTCGAACGACTCGTGATGGATGCGGCGGGCGGGAACCCCCGCGCCGCGCAGAGCGTCGTACACCTGCTGCGCGAACCCGGGCGGGCCGCACATGAAGACGTCGTGGTTGTCGATGTCCGGGATCTTCCGCTGGAGGTTCTCCGCGGAGATGTCCGGCCGCTCGCCCTCCGGGCTGTTGACCGCGTACATCAGCCGGGCCCCGCGCTCGCCTGCGATCTTGGCGAGTTCGTCCCAGAGCGCCAGGTCCTGCGTGGTGTTGGCCCGGTAGAGCAGGGTCAGGTCGCCGGCGGCGCCGGGCAGCGTCTCGAACAGCGCCCGCATGGGCGTGATCCCGACACCGCCCGCCACCAGCAGGACCTTGCCGCGGCTGCGCCGGGACGCGGTCATCGCCCCGTACGGCCCTTCGGCCCACACCCTGGTTCCGGGCCGTAGTTCGCGCAGCCGCGCGCTGTGGTCGCCGATCGCCTTGACGGTGATCCGCAGCATGTCGGGGCGGGGCGCCGCCGACAGCGAGTAGGGGTGCGAGCTGAACCGCATGCCGGGGGCCATGAACCGCCAGCGGAAGAACTGGCCGGCTTGCGCGCCCATCCGGTGCAGCTTGCGCCCGCCGATCAGCACCGACACGATGCCCGGCGTCTCCTCGATGACCGCCTCGACCCGCATCCGGTGCCGCAGGTTGAGCCGGATCGGGGTGAAGATCCGGTACCAGACGACCAGCGCGGTGACGGCGCCGTACAGGCCGTACCAGAAGGTCTTGGCGATCGGCGTGAGGGCGAAGTCGTTGCCGGTGGTGATCTGGTGCCAGAAGGTCAGGAACACCGCCGCGTACGTGAGCAGGTGCACGTGGTACCAGGTGTCGTACGGCATCCTGCGCCGGACCGGGCCGATCGACGTGAGGCCGATGACCACGAACAGGCCGGTGCCGATGGCCGCCTTGCCCATGTCGGGGAGCTGGTTGATGGAGTCGATGGTCTGCTGGACGATGTCGTTCAGCGTCTTGCCGGCCTGCAGGGCATAGCCCCACATGATGAGGAAGACGTGCGCGAAGACCAGGCAGAGGGTGTAGCGGCCGCTCATCGCGTGCCAGCGGGCGACGCGGTCGGAGCCGACCCGCCGCTCCAGCGCCGGCACCCGGGCCATCTGCAGCACGACGAGTGCCATCAGGTATCCGGCCAGCAGACCGGTGATGCGGCCGGCGTTGAGGATCTTGCCGTTCTGGTCGGCGATGGACGGGGTGTTGTGCCACCACAGCCACAGCACGGCCGCCGCGCCGGCCCATACGGCGAGCAGCAGCGGTACGGCCGGGGAGCGGCGCGGGCGGATGCGGCGCATCGTCTGGCGGCGGGCGGCACGTCCGCCTGCGAGCGTGGTGGTCACGGTTCCTCCGTGGGGACTTGACCCTTGGCCCACAGATACGCGCCGCACGGCCCGAGTGTTCAGAGACCCGCGGAGTCCAGTGCGGACTGGAGTGACTGCTGGTATCCCTCGCTGGTGTAGGTGGCCCCGGAGACGGTGTCGATCTGCGCGCTCTGTGCCGTCAGCGTCTCGCGGCGCAACTGCGGGATGGCGTAGCTGTTGATCTGCTGGTCACGGGGGTTCTCCGTCGGGTACTGCACGGCCGTGACGTCGGTGATCTTTCCGCTCTTGACGGTCACCTTCACCTGGACGGGGCCCCAGCGGGTCTGGACCGTGTCCCCGGTGACGGTCCGGGTGCCGGAGCTGCTGCTCCCGGACTTGCCGGAGCTGCTGCTCGCGCCCGGTGAGTCGCTCGCGCCGGCCGACGGGGCAGGAGCCGCCGAGTCGCTGATCACGGTCGGGGTGGTGTGCGGCTTCAGCGCCAGCAGCATCACCATCCCGGAGACGGTGGCGGCACTCGCCAGCATGATCCGCCGCAGCGGCCGGTTCTTGTTCAGTGCGTGCACGACAGGGGCCTCACAGCTCGAAGGACTCGTGGTGGATACGGCGATCGGGCACCCCGGCGGCGCGCAGCGCCCCGTACAGCTCCTGGGCGAAGCCGTGCGGACCGCAGATGTACACGTCGTAACCGGCAAGGCCGGGGAAGGCCGCCCGCAGCGACTCCGCCGTCAGGGCGGGGCGCTCGCCCTGTGAGCCGTTGAGGGCGTACAGCACCTGGGCCCCGCGCCAGCGTGCGATCGCCTCCAGTTCGCCGCCCAGCGCCAGGTCCTCGGCGGTACGCGCCCGGTAGAGCAGCGTGACCTCGCCGGGCAGGGTCTCGAAGAGCGCCCGCAGCGGGGTGACGCCGACGCCGGCCGCGATCAGCAGGGTCCGGTGACTGCTGGCCCGGTCCGCGGTGAGTGCGCCGTACGGGCCCTCCGCCCACACCCGGGTACCTGGGCGCAGCAGTGCCACCGCCGTGCTGTGGTCACCGAGTGCCTTGACTGTGATCCGCAGCAGGTCCTCGCGCGGCGGTGCCGACAGGGAGTAGGGGGTCGACGTCCAGCCCATGCCGTCGCCGCCGAAGAAGCGCCAGCGGAAGAACTGCCCGGCCTGGGCGCCCAGCTCCTCGATCCGCCGGCCCTGGACGATGACCGAGTAGACGCCCGGCGCCTCCTTCTGCACGGAGTGCACCCGCAGCCGGTGCCGGAGGTTGAGCCGCACGGGCCCCAGGATCCGGAACCACAGCACCAGCGCCGCGACCCCCAGGTACAGCGCGTACCAGAAGGCGGTGGCGACCGGCTTGCCGTTGAAGTCGTTGCCCAGCGTCAGCTGGTGGAAGAAGGCGAGGAAGACGGCCGCGTACGTGAGCAGGTGGACGTAGTACCAGAACTCGTAGCTGGTACGGCGCCGCGCCGCGCGCATCGAGGTGATGCCGACGGCGAAGAAGATCATCGTACCGGCGGTCGCCTTCAGCATGTCGGGGTAGTCCAGGACGACGTTCAGCGTCTCGTGGACGAGCGAGGCGTGGTCCTGGGCCGCGTACCCGGTGAGGATCAGCGCGACGTGGACGACCAGCAGACAGACCGTGTACCGGCCGGCCATCGCATGCCAGCGGGCGACCCGGTCCGAGCCGATCCGCACCTCCAGCATGGGCACCCGGGCCATCAGGCCGACGAGCACCGCGCAGGCGTACCCGCACAGCAGCCCGGCGATCCGGCCGGCCCCGGTCAGCCAGCCCGCCGCACCGACGACCGAGCCGGTGTCCGACCACCACAGCACGACCACGGCCGCCGCACCGGCCCACAGCAGAGCGAGCACGGCGGCGGCGGGGGAGCGGCGCGTGGCCACGGCGTGCATGGCCGAGGCCGTACGCCGTTCGTCCACGGTCGTCATGAGTCGTGTCCTTTCTCCGGTCAGGACGCCACTGTGCAACCCGAACTTCTGAGCAGCCTCTGAACCGGGACCGCCTGAGCCGGCTCAGAGGAAACTCAGAGCACCGGGGGTCCCTCAGCGCGGCTCGAAGGAGCGATGCTGGTAGACGCGATGAACACGACCCGCTCCGGCCGCCCTGCCCTCACCCGACCCGACGGCACCCCGCTCCGGGTCCTCGTCGTCGACGACGACCCCGACCTCGCGGAGGTGCTCACCGGTGCCCTGCGCTACGAGGGCTGGGAGGTCCGCGAGGCCGGCGACGGCGCGACCGCGCTGACCACCGCCCGCGAGCTGCTCCCGGACGCGGTGGTCCTCGACGTGATGCTCCCGGACACCGACGGCTTCGCCGTGCTCCGCTCGCTGCACCAGGTCAAGCCGGATGTCTGTGTGCTCTTCCTCACCGCCCGGGACGCCGTCGAGGACCGCATCACCGGCATCACCGCGGGCGGCGACGACTACGTGACCAAGCCCTTCAGCCTGGAGGAGGTGGTCGCCCGGCTGCGCGGCCTGCTGCGCCGGGCCGGCATGGCCCGCCAGCAGGAGGACGGCCCCCGGCTGGTCGTCGGCGACCTGACCATGGACGAGGAGGCCCGCGAGGTGACCCGGGCGGGCGAGCTGATCGAGCTCTCCCCGACCGAGTTCGAACTCCTCCGCTTCCTGATGCGCAACCCGCGCCGCGTCCTCAGCAAGGCACAGATTCTCGACCGCGTCTGGTCCTACGACTTCGGCGGCCGCGCCCACGTCGTCGAGCTGTACATCTCCTACCTGCGCAAGAAGGTGGACGCGGGCCGTGAGCCCATGATCCACACGGTCCGCGGCGCGGGTTACGTCCTCAAGCCGGTGACCAGGTGAGTCTCGTACGACGGCTACGAGCGCTACGGCGCCTGCCCCGCCCCCGCACCCTCCGCGCCCGCCTCACGGCCGGCCTGGTCGTTCTGCTCGCGCTGAGCTGCGCGGCCGTGGGGATCGCGGCGGTGGTCGAGCTGAACGGCTTCCTCACCGGGCGCCTGGACCAGCAGCTCCAGCAGACCGGGCCGAGCTTCCCGCAGTCGCTGGAACACGGCACGTACAAGCCCAGTGACCGCGACGGCGACGAGCATGGCGACACCCGGCGCCAGGCCGCCGGCACCTTCGGCGCCCGCCTCCTCAACGGCCGGGTCACCAACGCGGCCCTGATCCCGTCCGGCGCCGACCCCGACCTGACCGTCGGCCTCACCGCGGGCGACCGTGCGGCCCTCGCCCGGATTCCGGTGGACGGCAGGGCGCACACGGTCCCCCTCGCCTCGATCCACGACTACCGGCTCCTGGCCTGGACCGGCCGCGACGGCGACGTCCTGATCACCGGTCTGCCCCTGGAACCCGTCCGGGCCACCGTGCACCGCCTGGAACTGGTCTCCGCCGCGGTCTTCGGCCTCGCCCTGGCCGTGGCCGGAGTGGCCGGCGCCCTCTGGGTCCGCTGGTCCCTGCGTCCCCTGAGCCGCGTCGCGGCGACGGCCGCCCGGGTCAGCGAACTCCCGCTCGCCAGCGGCGAGGTGGCCCTGCCGCCCCGCGCCCCCGAGTCCGACCCCCGCGGCGAGGTCGGCCGGATGGCCACCGCGTTCAACCGCATGCTGGGCCACGTCGAGGACGCGCTCACCAAACGCCACGCCAGCGAGGAACGCCTGCGCACCTTCGCGGCCGACGCCAGCCACGAACTGCGTACCCCGGTCGCCTCGGTCCGCGGCCACGCGGAACTGGCGCTGCTCCACCCGGGCCCGCTGCCTCCCGAGATCACCCGGGCCCTGGAACGCATCGCCGCCGAGTCCGCCCGGATGGGCGAGATGGTCGACGACCTCCTCCTGCTGGCCCGCCTGGACGCGGGCCGCCCGCTGGAGAGTCACCCGGTCGACCTCACCCGCCTGACCCTGGACGCGGTCACGGACGCCCGCGCCACGGGTCCCGACCACCGCTGGACCCTGGACCTCCCCGAGGAACCGGTGACGGTGACCGGCGACACGCACCGCCTGCAACAGGTGCTGGCCAACCTGTTGGCCAACGCCCGTCTGCACACCCCTGCGGGCACGAAGGTGACGGTGACGCTGGAGACGGACGGCACCAGGGCGGCCCTCCAGGTCCACGACGACGGCCCCGGCATCCCGCAGGATATCCAGTCCGGCGTCTTCGAACGCTTCACGAGAGCAGAACACCGCCGCCGCGCGGACGCCTCCGGCGGGGGAGCGGGGCTGGGCCTGTCGATCGTGGCGGCGGTGGTGGAGGCGCACCGGGGGACGGTGACCTTGGAGAGCCGCCCGGGCGCGACGACGTTCACGGTCGGACTTCCGGCGACGGGTGCGCGGAGCGCCGCAGAGCTGTGAGGCGGAGCGGCCGGCCTGCGCGGCGGCGTCGGCCGAGGCGAGGCCCGCGTCGGCCGCGGCCCGCCGGTCGCGTGCGGGCTGCCAGTCCGGCAGCCCGAACCAGCCGTGGACGTGGCCGGGCGGGGTCCGGCTGACGGCCTGGCCGCGGGCGTCACGCAACCGCGCCGCATGCGATACGGGAATCGACGAAGTCGACCGTCGCGGTGCGGTTGACGGTCATCTCGATCTCGTGGATCAGGTCTGCCTGGAAGCCGGATGCGCGGCCGGCCTCATGGAACGCGCGGGCCGCACACCGCCCATCCGCGAACGGAGAGGCGGACTCAGTACCGCGTGAGGGCCGTGTCCCCACTCACCGTCCCGACGGCGATATGCGGCCCCTTTCCCGGATCCACCCACCGCACGATCTCCCGCATCGCGTCCACCGGCACGGACACGCACCCTGCGGTGGCCCCGTTCCCGTTGACATGCAGGAAGATCCCGGCCCCGCGCCCCCGGACCGGACGCTCGTAGTTGAACCCGATGACCAGTGCGTACGCGTACTGCGTCCCGTACGACGACAGCCGTTCCGCCTCGGTGGCCCGGCAGTCGGCCGGCAGTGGCTCCACCCAACGGTTGTAAGAAGCCGAGTCGTTGTCCTGGCACCACCAGGAAGTATCCGTCACCGCCCGGTACTTGACGGAGGTACCCGTCGGCGCGGCCTGGAGGCCGAACCCGAACGGAAGGTCGTACAGCCCCGTCGGGGTGGTGTTCGTGTCCTGCTGCCGCGCGGCCCCTTCGGCCAGGCCCTTCGCCCCGAACCGGGCCGCGGCCGTCCCCACCCGCACCCACTGCCCGTCCCGACGCTCCCACCAGGTCAACGTCCCCGAGGTCGAGTTCAGGGCGGACGCCTGCGCGGTGATCAACTGGTCGCCGCCGCCCGTGTCGGCCATACGCGCGGGCAGCGGTGCGGTGTCCCCGTCCCCCGGTGCCGCACCGAGCAGCAGCAGGGACGCGGAGACAAGGGTGACGACGACGCCTGGACGCATGGCTCAGACGGTAGACGGCGGCAGCGGCAACGGCAGCCCGGGTAGGCCATCCAGGCTCACCGCGATGTGGTCCTTCTTCTCGAAGTACGCGCTCAGCGAGGCGTCGTCCTCGCGCGCGAACCGCTTCCCGTGCAGGTCGCGGTCGGCCTCGTACGCCATGTAGGGGACCGCGTAACCGCAGCTGTCCCGGATGAGTTCGGCGTGCACGACGATGATCGCGCGCAGGCCGTGCCGGGCCGGGTCGATGTCCGGGAACCGGGTGAGGAGTTCCCGGAAGCGTGGGTCGTCGCGGAAGACCGCCTCGCCGTGCCCGTGCACCCGCACGATGTTCGGCGGCCCCTGGAACGCGCACCACATCAGGGTGATGCGGCCGTTCTCCCGCAGATGGGCGATGGTCTCGGCGTTGGAGCCGGCGAAGTCCAGGTAGGCCAGGGTGAGTTCGTCCAGTACCACGAAGGAGCCCTGGAGGCCTTTGGGGGAGAGGTTGACCGTGCCGTCGCCCGCGAGCGGGGCGGTCGCGGTGAAGAACAGGGGCTGTTCCTCGATGAACGTGCGGAGCCTGCCGTCGATGCGCTCATAGGTCTTTCCCATACCGGGAAATTATCGGCGCGTTTACTTCGCACGTCTAAGGAGTTCCGGCATCCGGACGACCCCGGGGCCCCATGCCTGCGGACATCACTGTGGCCGCCCCGGCCGGCGCTGTACACGGGGCGGCCACAGCTGCCTGTCACGTCACTTGGTGAGCGTGCAGGCGGCCAGGGTGTCGAGGCCGGTCGGCTTGGTCGAGGTACGGCCGATCGCGATCGCGATCCGGTCGATGGTCGACTTCCGCTTGTCCGCCAGGGGGCCGAGGATCGCGTTCTGCACGAAGTTCGGGCCGCCCTGGCCGACCGTGGTCTGAAGCCGGTTGTCGGCCTCGTCGATCTGAGTCTGGAGCAGAGTGAGGTTCCGGTCGACCTCCGCCTGCGCGGACGCGGGGATCGCCGGCAGCTGCGAGGCGACGTCGGGGCAGGTGATCGTGCCCACCGCGGAGTCGCCGGTGCTCGTGCCGGTGCCGCCGGTCGACTGCTGCTGGGTGGCCGTCGTGCTCGGCGTGGCCGAGGCCGAGGCCGTGCCCGTCGCCGTACCGCTGCCCGTGTCCGTGCCGGTCCCGCTCGCGTTCAGGGTGCACGGCGCCAGCGCGTCCAGGCCGGTCGGCTTGGCGGCCGTACGGCCGATCGCCGTCGCGATCCGGTTGACGGTCGCCACGCGCTTGTCCTTGAGGGGACCGAGGATCGCGTTGTTCACGAAGTTCGGCCCGCCCTGGCCCACCGTGTCGACCAGCCGCTTGTTGGCCTCCTGGATCTGCGTCTGCAGGAGGGTGAGGTTGCGGTCGACCTCGGCCTGCGCGGAGGCGGGGATCGCGGGCAGCTGGGAGGCGACGTCCGGGCAGGTGATGGTGGAGGGCGAGGCGGCGAGGGTGCGCGCGTTGCTCGTGCCACTGCTCTTGTCGGGTGTACCGGCGAGGGCCGAACCGGCGATGACCGCACCGGAGAGCGCCACGGCGGCAGCGCCGCCGATCAGCACGACGCGACGCTTGTTGTACTTCGGAAGAGCCCTGGACATGCGGATGCCTCACTTGGGTCAGAGGTGGGTTTACCAACGCGGCGCCGGCGTTCAGGCATGGGTACGAGAAAGCGGTTTCATTTGTTCAAGTCTCTTTCACAAATCCGCGACATCGCTCGAGAGGTCCTCGTGACCGGAGCGAGTTCGATTGACGAATCATGCAGGGCTCTGCATACTCATGCATAGCAAGTGGATGTACGGGAGGAGGGACCCATGACCGAGCGCGTCGTACTCGCCTACTCGGGCGGGCTGGACACCTCCGTCGCCATCGGCTGGATCGCCGAGGAGACGGGCGCCGAGGTCATCGCCGTCGCGGTGGACGTCGGCCAGGGCGGCGAGGATCTGGACGTCATCCGCAAGCGCGCCCTGGCGTGCGGCGCGGTCGAGGCCGAGGTCGCCGACGCCAGGGACGAGTTCGCCGAGGAGTACTGCCTCCCGGCGATCAAGGCCAACGCCCTCTACATGGACCGCTACCCGCTGGTCTCCGCCCTCTCCCGGCCGGCGATCGTCAAGCACCTGGTCGCCGCCGCCCGCAAGCACGGCGCCACCACGGTCGCCCACGGCTGCACCGGCAAGGGCAACGACCAGGTCCGCTTCGAGGCCGGTATCGTCGCCCTCGCCCCCGACCTGACCTGCATCGCCCCGGTCCGCGACTACGCGATGACCCGCGACAAGGCGATCGCCTTCTGCGAGGCGAAGCGCCTTCCGATCGCGACCACCAAGAAGTCCCCGTACTCCATCGACCAGAACGTCTTCGGCCGCGCCGTCGAGACCGGCTTCCTGGAAGACATCTGGAACGGCCCGATCGAGGACATCTACGAGTACACCCAGAACCCGGCCACCCCGCGCGAGGCGGACGAGGTGGTCATCACCTTCGAGCAGGGCGCCCCGGTCGCGATCGACGGCAGGCCCGTCACCGTGCTCCAGGCGATCCAGGAGCTGAACGAGCGCGCCGGTGCCCAGGGCGTCGGCCGGATCGACATGGTCGAGGACCGGCTGGTCGGCATCAAGTCCCGCGAGGTGTACGAGGCTCCGGGCGCCATCGCGCTCATCACGGCCCACCAGGAACTGGAGAACGTCACCGTCGAGCGCGAACTCGCCCGCTACAAGCGGCAGGTGGAGCAGCGCTGGGGCGAACTCGTCTACGACGGCCAGTGGTTCTCCCCGCTCAAGCGCGCCCTGGAGGGCTTCGTCGACGAGGCGAGTCAGCACGTCTGCGGTGACATCCGGATGACGCTGCACGGTGGCCGCGCGGTCGTCACCGGCCGCCGCTCCGACTCCTCCCTCTACGACTTCAACCTCGCCACCTACGACACCGGCGACTCGTTCGACCAGGCCGCGGCCAAGGGCTTCATCGACATCTACAGCCTGTCGTCCAAGATCGCGGCGCAGCGTCAACTGCGGGCGTAGCCCGCCGCGACGTCCGGCCGGCAGTAGCGTGACAACCGCCTCCCCGTTCATGGCCGGGGAGGCGGCGCCACATCCGTATCTCTCTAGGAGCAACGCAAGTGAGCAGCAACAGCGGTGACGTACGGCTCTGGGGCGGCCGTTTCGCCGACGGACCCGCCGAGGCCCTGGCCAAGCTGTCCGCGTCCGTCCACTTCGACTGGCGGCTCGCGCCCTACGACATCGCCGGTTCGCGTGCCCACGCGCGCGTCCTGCACAAGGCGGGCCTGCTCACCGAGGACGAACTCCAGCGCATGATCGCCGGCCTCGACCTGCTGGAGGCCGATGTCGCCGACGGTTCCTTCGTGGGCACCATCGCCGACGAGGACGTCCACACGGCCCTGGAGCGCGGCCTCCTGGAGCGCCTCGGCCCCGACCTCGGCGGCAAGCTCCGCGCCGGCCGCTCCCGCAACGACCAGGTGGCGACCCTCTTCCGGATGTACCTCCGGGACCACGCCCGGGTGATCGGCGGTCTGATCGCCGACCTCGAGGACGCCCTGATCGGCCTCGCGGAGGCCCACCCGGACGTGGCCATGCCCGGCCGCACCCATCTCCAGCACGCCCAGCCGGTGCTCTTCGCCCACCATGTCCTGGCCCACGTCCAGTCCCTGTCCCGGGACGCGGAGCGGCTGCGTCAGTGGGACGAGCGCACGGCCGTCTCCCCGTACGGCTCCGGCGCCCTCGCGGGCTCCTCGCTCGGCCTGGACCCGGAGGCGGTCGCCGCGGACCTCGGCTTCGAGCACGGCAGCTCCGCGAACTCCATCGACGGCACGGCCTCCCGCGACTTCGTGGCGGAGTTCGCCTTCATCACCGCGATGATCGGGGTGAACCTCTCCCGGATCGCCGAGGAGATCATCATCTGGAACACGAAGGAGTTCTCCTTCGTCACCCTGCACGACGCCTTCTCCACGGGCTCGTCGATCATGCCCCAGAAGAAGAACCCGGACATCGCGGAGCTGGCCCGCGGCAAGTCGGGCCGCCTGATCGGCAACCTGACCGGCCTCATGGCCACCCTCAAGGCCCTGCCCCTCGCCTACAACCGCGACCTCCAGGAGGACAAGGAGCCGGTCTTCGACTCCTGCGACCAGCTGGAGGTCCTGCTCCCCGCCTTCACGGGCATGATGGCCACCCTCACCGTCAACCGTGAGCGCATGGAGGAACTGGCCCCGGCCGGCTTCTCCCTCGCCACCGACATCGCGGAGTGGCTGGTCAAGCAGGGCGTCCCGTTCCGCGTGGCCCACGAGGTGGCCGGCGAGTGCGTCAAGGCGGCCGAGGCCGAAGGCAAGGAGCTGGACGAGCTGACGGACGACCAGTTCGCGAAGATCAGCGCCCACCTGACCCCCGAGGTCCGCTCGGTCCTCAACGTCCCCGGCGCCCTCGCCTCCCGCAACGGCAGGGGCGGCACGGCCCCGAGCGCGGTGGCGGTACAACTGGCGGAGATCAAGGCAGACGTGGCCCAGCAGCACGAGTGGGCCGACGCGAAGAAGTAGAACTTTCAGCGCCCGAGCGTCAGCGCCCCGTCAGGGGCGCGGGGCGTTATCGATGTGCGGCTCCGCCGCGTGGGCACGAGCAACCACGAAGCACCCGCACTCGCGAATGCTCCGCACCCCCTCGAGCTCTGAGGCGAAGGTCATCGCGGGTTACGTTGGTCAGGAGCCGAACCGCAGCCGACCCGACGGAGCCCGTGATGCCCTTCGCCCGCCTAGCGACCGCGACCACGCCGACCTCCCACATCGGCCTCGGCCTCGCCGCAGTCGCCCGCCCCGGCTACATCAACCTCGGCCGCGAGGAGGACCTCGGCGAGGACCGCAGTGTCGGTGCCCTCCGCCACCGCACGCACGAACTCCTCGACGCCGCCTACGCCCAGGGCGTCCGCTACTTCGACGTGGCCCGTTCCTACGGCCGCTCCGAGGAGTTCCTCGCCGACTGGCTGAACACCCGCCCCGACGCCGCCGCCGACGTGGTCGTCGGCAGCAAATGGGGCTACACCTACACCGCCGGCTGGTCGGCGGACGCCGAGACCCACGAGGTCAAGGACCACAGCGTCCAGACCTACGACCGCCAGCGCGCCGAGACCGCCGAACTCCTCGGCGACCACCTCGACCTCTACCAGATCCACTCGGTGACCCCGGACAGCCCGGCCCTCGCCGACAAGGAGCTGCACGCCCGCCTCGCGGAAGCGGCCGCCACCGGCCTCACCGTCGGCTTCTCCACCAGTGGCCCCGCCCAGGCCGACGCCGTCCGCGCCGCCCTCGCCGTCACGGTCGACGGCGAGCCCCTCTTCCGTACCGTCCAGTCGACGTACAACGCCCTGGAGACCTCGGCAGGACCCGCCCTCGCCGAGGCGCACGACGCCGGACTGACGGTGATCGTGAAGGAGGGCATGGCCAACGGCCGCCTGGCCGCCCCGCACGCCCCCGACGCGCTGCGGGCCGTGGCCGAGGAGACCGGCCTCGGCTGCGACGCCGTGGCCCTCGCCGTCGTCCTGCGGCAGCCCTGGGCCGGAGTCGTCCTCTCCGGCGCGGCGACGCTCACCCAGCTCGACTCCAACCTCCACGCGGCCGCGGTCGACCTCGACGAGGACCAGCTGACCCGCCTCGCCACCCTGGTCGAGGAGCCGCACGCCTACTGGGAGCGCCGCGGCAGCCTGCCCTGGCACTGACACGAAACCACCCCTGACCGGCCACCCGTGAGTCACGCACGCCCATAATGAGACATGGATGTCTCACATGGGTTACTCTTGTCTCATGGCCCTCGATCGTGAGCAGGTGCTGCGCAGCGCGGCCGCCCTGCTGACCCGCAAATCCACCGCGACCATGGACGAGGTCGCCAAGGCCGCCGGGATCAGCCGGGCCACCCTGCACCGGCACTTCGCGGGCCGGGACGCGCTCGTCCGCGCACTGGAGGCGCTCGGCATCGAGGAGTGCGACGCGGCCCTGGACGCGGCCCGTCTGGACGAGGGCCCGGCGGCCGACGCCGTCCACCGCCTGGTCCGCGAGATCGAACCGGCCGCCGGCCTGCTGGCCTTCCTCTACACCGAGAACCAGCTCTTCGAGGGCGAGCAGCAGAACCAGGGCTGGACCCGCATCGACGACCGCATCGCGGCCCTCTTCCGACGCGGCCAGCAAAACGGCGAGTTCCGTATCGACCTCACCCCCGCCTGGCTCACCGAGGCGCTGTACGGGTTGCTCGCCTCCGCCGCCTGGGCGGTGACGGAGGGCAGGGTCGCCCCCAAGGACTTCACCCACATGATCGTCGAGCTGCTGCTCGGCGGTGCACGACGAAGAGAGGAATCATGACCAGCACCGTGCGGCCGGCGTTCGCCACGGAGACGGAGGAGAAGCGCCCGGGCCGCTGGCTCGCGCTCTCCGTCCTGGTGCTTGCCGTGTTGCTGGTAGCCGTCGACGCGACCGTCCTCGGCCTTGCGACCCCCTACATCAGCGAGGACCTCGAACCCTCCGGCACCCAGCTGCTCTGGATCGGTGACGTCTACTCGTTCGTCATCGCGGGACTGCTGGTCTCCATGGGCAGCCTCGGCGACCGCATCGGCCGCAAGCGGATCCTGCTCGGCGGCGCGACGGCGTTCGGCGCGGTATCCGTGCTGAACGCGTACGCGACGACCCCCGGGATGCTGATCGCGGCCCGCGCTCTGCTGGGCGTCGCCGGCGCGACCCTGATGCCCGCCACCCTCGCCCTGATCCGCAACCTCTTCCACGACCCGCACGAGCGCAGCCTCGCCGTCGGCATCTGGGGCGCCACCGCCTCCGCCGGTACGGCCGTCGGCCCGATCGTGGGCGGCTTCCTGCTCGAACACTTCTGGTGGGGCTCGGTCTTCCTCATCAACCTGCCGGTGATGGTGGTCCTGGTCCTCGTCGGCATCAGGACGCTCCCCGAGTCCCGCAACCCCGACCCCGGCCCCTGGGACCTGATCAGTGTCGTACTGTCGCTGGTCGGCATGATCGCGGTCGTGTACGCGGTGAAGGAGGCCGCGACCCACGGCCTCACCGGAGTCACCGCGGCCACCGCCCTCCTCGGCACCGCGGCCCTCTACGGCTTCGTCCGCCGTCAGCTCACCATGCCCAAGCCCCTGCTGGACATGCGGCTGTTCCGCCGGCGCGGCTTCAGCGGCGCGGTCCTCGCCGACCTGCTGACCGTGCTCGGCATGTCGGGCCTGGTGTTCTTCCTCTCCCAGTACCTGCAACTGGTCCAGGGCAGGCACCCGTTCGAGGCGGGCCTGGCCGAACTCCCGGCCGCCGTGGGTGCGGTGGCGGCGGGCCTGGTGGCCGGCCGGGCGGCCCGCCGCCACTCGGTACGCGCGGTGGTCTCCGGCGGCCTGGCCGGCGTCGGCGTGGCCCTCGCGGCGCTGACCACGCTCTCGCAGTCCACCGGCTACCCGATCCTCGGCGCGGCCCTCCTGGTGGTCGGCGTCGGCGCCGGCTTCTCCTTCACGGTCACGGCGGACGTGATCCTCTCCAGCGTCCCCAAGGACCAGGCCGGTGCCGCCTCCGCGGTCTCCGAGACGGCGTACGAACTGGGCGCGGCCCTGGGCATCGCCCTCCTCGGCTCGATCGTGATGGGCGTCTACCGCGGATTCCCGGCCCCGGCGGGCACGCCGGCCGCCGCCCACGAATCCCTGGGCGCGGCGGTGCAGGCATCGACGGCCATGCCCCCGCACACGGCCGCCGAGATGCTGGCGGCGGCCCGGGACTCCTTCGTGCACGGCCTGCACCTGGCCTCGGGCGCGGGCGCCGTGGTCCTGCTGGCGACGGCGGCGGCGGCCTGGTTCTTGCTGAAGGGGCAGAAACTGGAAGGCGCCCTGTCGGCGTGACGCCTCACTTCTGGTAGCCGAGCACCGTCATCATCCCGCTCTCCGAGTGGTACTGGTTGTGGCAGTGCAGCATCCACAACCCGGGGTTGTCGGCGTCGAAGTCGAGCACCAGCTTGCGGTGCGGCAGCACGATCGTCGTGTCCTTCCGGGCCCCCGCCGAGTTCAGCCCGGTGACCGAGAACGTGTGCCCGTGCAGATGCATCGGATGCCACATGTCGGTCGCGTTGATGAGCGTCAGCCGCACCCGCTCACCGGCCCGCACCGCATGCCGCTGCCGCACGTCGTACGGCTTGTGGTCGAACCCCCAGTCGTACCTCTCCATCGTGCCCGTGATCCTGATCCGCAGGTCGCGGTCGGGTACCCGGTCGTCCATGCGGACGGACTCGGCCGGCAGCAGCCGGCGGGCCGGCACGACCTCGCGGTCCAGCTCGTTCGGGCGGGCATCCGGCGCCGGAAGGTTTCTTCCCTTGTTGGTACGGAGGATCGCGAGCGCCTTGCCCTTCTTGCCCTCGGCGAGTGCGACCAGCGGGAAGACGCCGTCCTTGGCGGTGACGAGGACGTCGTACCGCTCGGCCATGCCGATGAGCAGGGCGTCGGTCTTCGTGTGCTGCACGGGGTAGCCGTCGGTGTGGGTGACGGTCATGGCGTGGTCGCCCAGCGCGACCCGGAAGGCCGTCTCGGAGCCCGCGTTGATGAGGCGGATCCGGACGCGGTCACCGGGGTTGCAGCGGAAGACGGAGGGGTCGGTGCGCAGCCGCCCGTTGGCCAGGTAGTGGGGGTAGGCGACGTTGCCGCCCTCGCCGTGCAGCATGCTGCTGTGGGAGTCGCGCAGCACCCGGTCGGGGCCCATCCGCTTCTTGGACTTGGACGGTGCCGAGGGCGCCTTCGCCGACCGGTGCGGGCTCGGACTGCCGTGGCCGGGGCCCATGCCCATCCCCATGCCCATCCCCATGGAGCCGCCGGGCTTGAGCTGGTCGAGCACCTGCTCGGGGTCGGAGCCGTCGATGTCGTCGACCCAGTCGTCCAGGACGACGACCCACTCCTTGTCGTAGGCGAGGGGCTCCTTCGGGTCGTCGACGATGAACGGCGCGTACAGGGCGCGGTCGGGCTGCATACCGACGTGCGAGTGGAACAGGTACGTGCCCGGGTGGGCGGCGACGAAGCGGTAGACGAAGTCCGTCCCCGGCTCGATGGGCGGCTGGGTCAGATCCGGAGCACCGTCCATGTCGCAGCGCAGCCGCACCCCGTGCGCGTGCAACGTGGTCTTCTCGGCCAGCCGGTTGCTGACGGTCAGGCTCAGGACGTCACCGGCGGTGACACGCACCAGCGGACCCGGAACCGACTCGTTGTAGGCCCAGCTGTGCACCGACCGCCCGCCCAGGTCCAGCATGCTCTCGGCGGCCGTGAACGTGACCATGCGGACGGGGCCGGAGCCGCGCTTCCGCTCGGCCGCGAGCACCTCTGGATCCGACGGGTTGACAAACCCCTTGGGCCCCTGCGGGACGAATGCCGCGGTCCGGGCCGTGTGCTGCGGGCCGGATCGCGAGGGGGAGTCGGAGTCGGAACAAGCAGCCAGGAGCCCCGCGCCGGCGGCAGCGAACGGAGCACTGAGCAGGGTACGCCGAGAAGGTTTCTGCATGTCTGAATAAGACATGCTGTGTGCTCATATGGCCGGTAAATGCGGAAGAATGACCGAAGTGTCGGGTCAGATTCCACCGCCAGGCGGACGTGGACGGATGTCAGGCGGATGGCAGACAGAAGGGCACAGACCCCGGTCCGTGCCCTTCCGCCGAAAGAGTGTCAGGCGGCCTTCGCCTTCGTGGCGTACATGTCCACGTACTCCTGCCCGGACAGCCGCATGACCTCGGCCATCACCGAGTCGGTCACGGCCCGCAGCACATAGCGGTCCCGGTCCATCCCCTCGTACCGGGAGAACTCCATGGCCTCGCCGAACCGGACGGTGACCTTGCCCGGCCGCGGGAGGCCCGCGCCGCCCGGCTGCAGCTTGTCCGTGCCGATCATCGCGAACGGCACCACCGGCGCGCCGGTCATCAGCGTCAGCCGCGCGATCCCGGTACGGCCCCGGTACAGCCGACCGTCGGGGGAGCGGGTGCCCTCCGGGTAGATCCCGAAGATCCTGCCCTCGTCCAGGACCCGCTTGCCGGTCATCAGTGCGGCGACACCGCCGCTCGCGCCGTCCCGGTCCACCGGGATCATGCCGACGCCGGTGAAGAACCAGGCCATCAGCCGGCCCTTGAAGCCCTTACCGGTGACGTACTCGTCCTTGCCGATGAAGAACACCTGCCGCTTGCTGACCAGCGGCAGGATCATCGAGTCGATGAACGTGAGGTGGTTCCCGGCGAGGATCACCGGACCGTCTCCCGGGATGTGCTCCACGCCCTCCACCTGGAGGCGGAACATCAGGCGCATGATCGGTCCGAGCCCTGCCTTGATGAGCGCGAAGCGGGACAACGGGTCCTCCGATGTCGAGGGGCGGTATGAGTCTGTGCAGGTGAGGACATTACTCGCGGCCCCATGGGGAGCGCACATCGAGTACGGCCGGTTCACCGAGGTCTTACGCACTGTTGACGCTGGTTTACCTGCGGTGCCGCCCGGGAGCCGGCTTGCGGCGAGGCCACGGCGATGTGACGGAAATCGCCGACGGACCGTCAGGACACGCCGTCCACCAGCCATACGGCGTCACCCGGGCGTTGGGCCGGCGGTCTCCCGTCGGTCATGTCGGCAGCCCTACGATCAGCCGGAATCCACGGGTGAAGGTCAGGAGGGCGCTCATGAACACGAACGAGTCGAACGAGCGGACGCAGGTGAACGGCACCACCGGACGGCGGGCGCTGCTCGGAGCGGCGATGCTCGGCGCCGGCGGAGCGGTCCTCGGACTGCCCGGCGCCGCCAGAGCGGCCGAGGCGAAGCGGTCCGGCCACGGCCACGGCGGCCTGAAGAGCCTGCCGAAGCCGACGATCATCGGCCACCGCGGGGCCAGCGGCTACCGCCCGGAGCACACCTTCGGCTCCTACAACCTGGCCCTCGGCCTCGGCGCCGACGTCGTCGAGGCCGGCGACCTGTGTCCTACCAAGGACGGCCACCTGGTCTGCCGCCACGAGCCGGAGATCGGCGGCACCACGGACGTCGCCGACCACAAGGAGTTCGCCGACCGCAAGGCCACCAAGGTCCTGGACGGCGTCCCCACCACCGGCTGGTTCACCGAGGACTTCACGCTCGCTGAGCTGAAGACGCTGCGCGCGATCGAGCGCATACCGGCCAACCGCCCGCACAACACGCTCTACAACGGCCACTGGGAGATTCCCACCTTCGAGGAAGTCCTCAAGTGGCAGGACGAGCAGACCCGCAAGCGCGGCAAGCAGGTCTGGATCTACCCCGAGACCAAGCACCCCACCTACTTCCGCAAGCTGGGCCTCGGTCTCGAGGAGCGGGTCGCCAAGCTGCTGCGCAAGTACGGCAAGGACAAGCGGAACTCGCCGGTCATCCTGCAGTCCTTCGAGCCGACCAGCATCCAGCGCCTGAACACGCTGGTCGACAACCCGCTGGTCGTGCTGCTCTCCGCGGCGAACACCCAGCCCTACGACTTCGTCGCGACCGGCGACCCGCGCACCGTCGCCGACCTGATCACGCCGAAGGGCCTGCGGGAGATCGCCGGCTACGCGCAGGGCATCGGCCCCACCCTCGACCTGGTCATCCCGAAGGACGCGGGCGGCGACTTCACCACGCCGAGCACGCTGGTCGCGGACGCGCACAAGGTGGGCCTGATCCTGCACCCCTACACCATGCGCAACGAGAACCCCTTCCTGCCGCCGGCCTACCGCAAGGGCAGCGACGTCACCGCGTACGGCGATGTCTTCCCGGTCTTCCAGACCTACTTCGAGACCGGCATCGACGGCGTCTTCTCGGACAACGCCGACACCGCGGTCCTGGCCCGCGACGCCTTCGTCAACGGCTGAGCCCCCGCGCCCCGTTCGGGGTGTCTCCCGGCCGCCCCGGCAACCTGTCCCGGGGCGGCCGCGTCGTTCCGCACATGACGCACGACCTGGTTGCCGCCCTGGGCCCCCTGCTCACCGCCGAGGCCTCGGCCGAGGCGTACGCCTGCGGAAGCGACGCCGGCGACCTGGAACAGACCGTCTGGCTCCGCCTCCTGGAGCGGCTGGAGACCCACGGCCCGCCCCGTGCCCCCGAGGACTGGCTGCGCAGAGCCGTCCGCGCCGAGTCCCGCCGCACCCGCCGTACGGCACGCCGCGAACGCCCCTACGGCACCGAACCCGCCGACCACACCACTCCCACGCCCGAACAGCGCGTCCTCGCCACCGCGCACCGCCGTGCCGTGCGCGAGGCGGTCGCCCGCCTCCCCGGCCGCTGCCCCCGACTCCTTGAGGCCCTGCTCTCCCCGAAGGACCTGACATACCGGGAGATCGCGGGGGAGTTGGGTATCTCACAGGGCAGTCTGGGACCGGAACGTTCCAGATGTCTGGGATGTCTGCGCCGATTGTTGACGCCGGAGGTTGCGTCCCGCGAAGCGCGGGGATAGGAGTGGGAACGACAGGCGATCAGGTGAGCGGGAGGCGTGCGCACATGGGCATGAGCGTGACCATCTCGGTGGCGACCGAGCAGGATGCAGAGCAGATCTTCAGGCTCCAGTACCTGTGCTTCCAGAGCGAGGCGGCGCTGTACGGCAACTACCGCATCGACCCCCTCGTCCAGAGCCTCGACTCGGTCCGCCAGGAGCTCGCCACCGACTGCGTCTTCGTCGCCCGACTCGGCGAGGAGGTCGTCGGCTCGGTCCGCGGCTCGGTCACCGAGGACGGCGCCGCCGCCATCGGCAAACTCTGCGTCCACCCCCGCCTCCAGGGCCACGGCATCGGCGCGCGGCTGCTGCGCGCGGCCGAGGCGGCGCTGGTCGAGGAGCGCGGCGCCAAGAGGTTCCGCCTCTTCACCGGCCACCGCAGCGAGGGCAACCTCCGCCTGTACCGCCGGGTCGGCTACGAAACGGTGGGCACGTCGAAGGGCGCGGACGGCGTCCCGATGATCGTCCTGGAGAAGCCGGCCGGTGCTTACGCAGCGACGGCTTGACAACTACCCCAGGGGCGCGAGGAACTGCGCGACCGGCCATGACGCACCCGCTGTCGCGCACGTTCCTCAGGCCGCTTCCCCCTTGGCGCCCTTCCGCAACCAGTACAACGCGGAAATCGGCAACAGCACAGGAATGAACACGTACCCCATGCCGTAGTCGGACCACACGGTCGCGTCCGGGAACGCGGACGGGTCGACCACGGTCCACGTACCCACGATCAGCACCCCGGCGAGCTCGGCGGCACAGCACACCTGCGCCGCCCTGCGCGCCGCCTCGCCACCCCTCACCAGCGTGTACGTGATGAACCCGTACACCACCCCCGCGACCGCCGACAGCGAGTACGCGAGCGGCGCCCGGTCGAATCCGGTCGCGATCTGGTACACGGATCGCGACACGGCCCCGACGACCATCACACCGTAGAACCACACGAGAAGCGTGCCCGGCCCACTGGTGAGCCGCTTCGGCCTCTGCTCCACGGTCGTCATCTCACCCTCCCCAGATGTCATAGAGCCGCACCTCCAGCACGGCCAGCACCACACCGCCCGCGGCGACCGTCACGGAGCCCCACCGGGTCCGCTCGGCCAGCGACATGAAGCCCGCCGCCGGGACGCACGCGAAGGCGCCCACCAGATACGCCACGAAGATCGTCGTACCCTGCGCCGGCTTGTCGCCCCGGGCCAGCAGCACGATCCCGGCCACCAGCTGGATCACCGCCAGCACCGACACCACGGCCATCCCGATGAAGTGCCAGTCCTTCGTCGGCTGGTCCCGGTACGCGGCCCAGCCGCACCACGCGGCGAGCAGCAGCGCGGCGACTCCGGTCACCAGCAACAGGGCATTGAGCATGCGGTGACCTTATTACGGCGGAAACGGCCCCACGCCGTCACCCCTGCCGTACACCGTAGGGTCTAGACCATGACGATCCACGCACAAGCCCTGCTTTTCGACAACGACGGCACCCTGGTCTCCTCCCTCGACTCCGTGGAGCGCTGCTGGACCCGCTGGGCGGCGGAGTACGGCGTCACCGAGGAGTTCGCCCGAGTCGAACTGCACGGCCGGACCGCCGCGGACATCGTCGCCGACCTGCTCCCCGCCCACCTCGTCCCGGAGGCCGTCGCCCGGGTCGAGCAGCTGGAGGTGGAGGACGTCCCGGACGGCGGTGTCCGGCTGCTTCCCGGCACCACCGCCCTCCTCGACTCCCTCCCCGCCGACCGCTGGGCCGTCGTCACCTCGGCCACCCGCCGGCTCGCCGAGGCCCGCCTGGACGCGGTCGGGATACGGCCGAAGACGCTGATAGCCGCGGACGACATCACCCGCGGCAAGCCCGACCCCGCGCCCTATCTCCTCGCCGCCCGCCGGCTGGGCGTCGACCCGGCCCGCTGTGTGGTCTTCGAGGACGCCCCGGCCGGACTCCAGGCGGGCCGCGCAGCCGGGATGACCACCGTGGCGTTGGCCACAACCCACCAGGCACACGAGCTGGACGCGGACCTCGTGGTGCAGGACCTCTCGGCCCTGTCGGCACTGGTCACCGACCACCTCGTCGAGATCGCCACGCGCCGCTGACGGACGTCCGCCGCCGTCCAGCATGCGGACAGCGGCGGGCTGTCAGGACCGTAGGTCTGGTTTACTGATCGCATGACCACGACGAGCGACCGCACCCCTGCGACCGAGGCGACCATGACGCCCGGTGCTCGTTGTATGTGTCGAATGTGCGCCTTCTAGAGGGCCCCCGCACCACCCCAGAGCCTCGCGCCCCGAAGCGAGCCGCCGCCGTGGCCTGTCCGTACGCCCTGAGCCGTATGTGACCCGGCTGCCCCCGCGCACATTTTCCCTCCCGTACCAGGGCACACCCACGCCCGCGTACTCGACAGTGATGGAATCCCAGTGATCACCACAACGGGCCTGACGAAGATCTATCGGTCCCACCGTTCCCACGGCCGCGAGGTCACCGCCCTCGACGGCGTCGATCTGCACGTCCGCGAGGGCGAGGTGTACGGCGTGATCGGCCAGTCCGGCGCCGGCAAGTCCTCGCTCATCCGCTGCGTCAACCTCCTGGAGCGTCCCACCGCCGGCACCGTGACGGTCGACGGCCAGGACCTCACCGCCCTCGCCGGACGCGGCCCCCGGGCCGGCCGGGAGCTGCGGCAGGCGCGCAGCCGTATCGGCATGGTCTTCCAGCACTTCAACCTGCTCTCCTCCCGGACCGTCCAGGACAACGTCGAGCTGCCGCTCGAAATCCTCGGCATCTCAGGGAAGGAACGTTCCCGCAAGGCGCTGGAGCTGCTCGACCTGGTCGGGCTCGACGACAAGGCGAAGGCCTACCCGGCCCAGCTCTCCGGCGGCCAGAAGCAGCGCGTCGGCATCGCCCGCGCACTCGCCGGCGACCCCAAGGTGCTGCTCTCCGACGAGGCCACCAGCGCCCTCGACCCGGAGACCACCCGCTCCATCCTCCAGCTGCTGCGCGACCTGAACCGGCAGTTGGGCCTGACCGTCCTGCTCATCACGCACGAGATGGACGTGGTGAAGTCGATCTGCGACTCGGCCGCCCTCATGGAGAAGGGACGCATCGTCGAGTCCGGGACCGTCAGCGAGCTGCTCGGCACGCCCGGTTCCGAGCTGGCCGCCGCGTTGTTCCCGGTCGGCGGCGAGGCCTCCGGTGACGACCGCACCGTCCTGGACGTCACCTTCCACGGCGAGGCCGCCACCCAGCCGGTCATCTCCCAGCTCTCCCGCACCTACAACATCGACATATCGATCCTCGGCGCCGCCATCGACACCGTCGGCGGCCTCCAGATCGGCCGGATGCGCATCGAACTGCCCGGCCGCTACGAGGAGAACGTGGTGCCCATCGGCTTCCTGCGCGAACAGGGCCTGCAGATCGACGTGGTGGGCCAGGAGCCCGCGCTGGTGAAGGAAGGTGCCAAGTGAGCTGGACTGACTGGTCTGCGATGCAGCCGCTGCTGTCCCAGGCGTGTTGGGACACCCTCTACATGGTCGGCTGGTCCACGCTGATCGCCGTGGTCGGCGGACTCCCGCTCGGCGTCCTGCTCGTCCTCACCGACCGCGGCGGACTGCTCCAGAACGTGCTGGCCAACAAGGTCATCGGGCAGATCGTGAACGTCGCCCGCTCGATGCCGTTCATCATCCTCATGGTCGCGCTGATGAACTTCACGCGCTCGATCACCGGGACCACCATCGGCCGTGAGGCGGCCATCGTGCCGCTCGCCATCGGCGCGATCCCCTTCTTCGCGCGGCTGGTCGAGACGGCTGTCCGCGAAGTGGACGGCGGGCTCGTCGAGGCCGTGCAGTCGATGGGCGGCAACACCTGGACCGTCGTGCGCAAGGTGCTCGTACCGGAGTCGCTGCCCTCGCTCATCTCCTCCACCACGACCACGATCGTCGCGCTCATCGGATACTCGGCCATGGCCGGCACGGTCGGCGCCGGCGGGCTCGGCGACATCGCGATCCGCTACGGCTACCAGCGCTTCGAGACCGAGCTGATGTGGATCACCGTGGCGATCCTCGCCGTCGTCATCTCGCTCATCCAGTTCGCCGGCGACTACACGGCCCGCTCCCTGCACCGCCGCGGCGGCCAGTCAGGCCCGGTGCCGAAGCTGCGGCTGCTGAAGGCCTCCACGGCCGCCGGCAAGACCGTCTGAGCCCCCGGCACCCTCCCGCAGATTTCCCCGCACCACCCATCGCGGGGTCGCTCCATCCTTAAGGAAAGGCACTTTTCGTGCGTAACACCGCCAAACTCACCGCCGCCGTCCTCGCCGCCGGAGCCCTCACCTTCGGGCTCACCGCCTGCGGCTCGGACAAGGACTCCGCGTCCTCCTCCGACTACAGCGGACCGCTGGTCGTCGCCGCGAGCCCGACCCCGCACGCCGAGATCCTGAACTACGTCAAGGACAACCTGGCGAAGAAGGCCGGACTCGACCTGGAGGTCAAGGAGTTCCAGGACTACATCGTGCCGAACACGGCGACCGAGGACGGCTCGGTGGACGCCAACTACTTCCAGAACCAGCCCTACCTCGACGACTTCAACAAGAAGCGCGGCACCCACATCGTGCCCGTCGTCACGGTGCACCTGGAGCCGCTCGGCCTTTACTCCCACAAGGTCAAGAGCGCCGACGCGCTGAAGAGCGGTGCGACCGTCGCCGTCCCGAACGACGCGGTGAACGAGGCACGTGCCCTCAAGCTGCTGGCCGCCAACGGGCTCATCACCCTCAAGGACGGCGCCGGCAGCGAGGCGACCCCGCAGGACATCGCCAAGAACCCGAAGAACCTCCAGTTCAAGGAGGTCGAGGCGGCCCAGACCGCGCGCTCCCTGGACGACGTGGACGCCGCGGTGATCAACGGCAACTACGCCATCTCGGCCGGTATCAAGCCCGCCAAGGACGCCCTCGTCCTGGAGTCCGCGAAGAACAGCCCGTACGGCAACTTCCTCGCCGTGAAGAAGGGCAACGAGAAGGACCCGCGAGTGAAGAAGCTCGCCAAGCTCCTCACGTCGCCCGAGGTCAAGAAGTTCATCGAGGACAAGTACCAGGGCTCGGTCATCCCGTCCTTCTGATCGCCTTTCGGCGGCACGTATACGGCGTATCGCCACGCACGGGGTCCACTCGCTCACCGCGGGTGGACCCCGTCGTGCGGTTCAGTGGTTTCATGCTGCATGCTGGGCAGTTCGCACGCCCTGAAGGATTTCCGAAGGTTACGGAGTGGCGCATGACTAGCACCTTCCCCAACATCTCCATCAGCACGGAGCGGTTGGTGCTGCGTCCCCTCGACGAGGACGACGTGCCCGCCCTGACCGAGATGATGAACGACGAGCAGGTCGCCGCCTGGACCGACGTGCCCCAGCCGTTCACCGAGGACGCGGCCCGGCACTGGATCACCGAGTACGCCCCCGCCGAACGCACCGACGGCCGGGGCCTCGACCTCGCGGTCACCGAGTTCCTCACCCAGCGCCTGGTCGGCGTCATCCAGCTCACCAAGACCAACTGGCACATCCGGTCGACCGAGTTGTCGTACATCATCGCCCCCTGGGCCCGCGGCGAGGGCTACGCCTCCGAGGCCGCGCTCGCCACCGCCCACTGGCTCTTCGGCGACCAGAAGCTCGAACGCATCGAGATCCGCACCGCCGCCGACAACACCGCCTCCCAGCAGGTGGCCCAGAAGATCGGCGGCATCAGCGAGGGCGTGCTGCGCAACGCCTGCATAGTCCACGTCCGCACAGAGGACGGCACCTGGGCGGACGTGCGCACCGACTTCATCGTGTGGAGCCTGCTCCCGGAGGATCTGGAAGGCGCGGGCGAGGAACTCGCCGAGAGCGGTGGCTTCACCTCCTGGAACTGACGCCGACGGGATTCGCCCCGTCGCGCGCCGGACAGCTCCACCAGGTACTCTCACGGAGCCCGCTCATGGGCCCGGCCCCTGACGACCTGCGAAAACCCTGGAGACTGACGACGATGGCCGACCGGGTCACGGTGATCGGCTGGGACGGCTCGCCCCTGACCGCCGCGGCACGCGGCGCGCTCGGCGCCGCCACGCTCGTCGCGGGCGCGGCCCACCATCTGGCCCTTCCCGAGGTGCCAGGGGCCGCCGAGCGCATCCGCCTCGGCAGCGTCGCCCTCGCCGCCCGCCGCATCGCCGGCCATCGCGGCACCGCGGTGGTGTTCGCCGACGGCGACCCCGGCTTCTTCGGCGTCGTACGGACCCTGCGCGCACCCGAGTTCGGCCTGGAGGTCGAGGTCGTCCCCGCCGTCTCCTCGGTGGCCGCCGCCTTCGCCCGCGCCGGCATGCCCTGGGACGACGCACAGGTGGTGGTCGCACACCGGCGCACCCTGCGACGCGCGGTGAACGTGTGCCGCGCCCACACCAAGGTCGCCGTCCTCACCTCGCCCGGCGCCGGACCCGCCGAACTCGGTCTGCTGATGGAGGGCGTCCACCGCACCTTCGTCATCTGCGAGGAACTCGGCACCGACCGCGAGCAGGTCAGCGTCGTCACCTCCGACAAGGCCGCCGACCACACCTGGCGCGACCCCAACGTCGTCATCGTCATCGGCGGACCTTCCGGGCCGCTGCCGGCGGGCGAGGGCGGTGGCTGGATCGCCGGCCGGGACCCCTCGGCTGGCCCTCGCGGCTGGGTGCAGCCCGACGCGGAGTACGGCGAGGGAGCCGCGCTGGGCGAAGGGGAAACGGATCTGCTGAGGGCCGCCCAACTCGCCCGGCTGGGCCCCCGGGTGGGGGACCTCGTCTGGGACATCGGCTGTGGCAGCGGCGCGTTCGCCACCGAGGCCGCGCGCGCCGGGGCAGCCGTCATCGCCGTCGACCGGGACCTCGCGGCCTGCGTGCGCAGCGATGCGGCCGCCCGCAAGTTCGGGGTCCAGCTCCAGATCGTGCACGGCGGCGCGCCCCATGTGCTGGAGAACCTGCCCGAACCCGACGTCGTCCGGGTCGGCGGCGGAGGAGCCGCCGTGGTCGCCGCGGTCGCCGACCGCCGCCCGGAGCGCATCGTCACCCACGCCGCCACCCGCGACGCGGCCGAACTCATCGGACGCGATCTGACCGAGCACGGATATCAGGTCGAGTGCGCCCTGCTGCAGTCCGTCGAACTCGACACCAGGGCCTGGACGGAGACCGAGCGGAACGTCGCGTTCCTGCTCACGGGGACGTTGCTGCGGCGCGAAGCGCCTCGTTGAGAGGTGCTGGCCGGGCGACGGGCGGGCCGTCCCGAGCGCGCCCCGTGATCCTGTTGTCATACTGCGCGCGGTAGGCTGGCCGATCGCTGCACCGCACCGGTGGCCCGGACATTCGTTCGTCAATATCCGGAAAACGCGCCCCTTTTGGGACGGGTGTGGTACGGCAGAACCGGGGACGCGCAACGTGGCGCAGTCCACAGCGGGCTGTCGCGGATCACGCTGCCGCGACGGTCGAACGGCCGGGACAATGCCACTGAATGGCTTTGTCGCCTTTTCCGGCGGGTCGTTCGTGCCGCTGGGCACGCACGCTCGTTCTTCACTGCGGGGCGGTCGGTGCGCCGCCCCGAGTGAGTTGGTCGTAGAAGGCACTAACCGATGGGCGAGGGGTACGCATGACGGACACCGGCCAGGTCCCGGGCGAGGGACTGCCGGAGAGCGCAGGCATGGTGGAACAGCCGGGCGTTCCCGCGCACGGCGCGTACACCTACCTCTCCGAGTCGCCCGCCGAGGACGAAGACCTGCTGCTGCCCGGCGCTCAGGGCGCCTGGGGCAACGAAGTGCCGCCGCCGGCCCCGGAACCGGTCGTCGAGACCGTCCACGAGCCCGGCCCGCACGAGACGGACGGCCGGGACAGCGGCTCGGTCGATCTCACCGCCGTCCGGCTGCCCAGCTCGGTGCCGGCGTCCCCGATCCTCTCCGTGCCCCACGACCCGGCGGCCGCCCCGGCCCCGCGCCGTCCGCTGCACCTCGGTCCGCCGATCCCCGACACCTCCACCAGCCCGGTCCGCTCCCTCGCCGACCGCGGCCCGGCCGGCACACCGGCCCGACAGCCGGGTGCGCCGACGGCCGGGCCCGAGTACCTCGACGCCCAGCCGCCTGGCGATGCCGTGCCGCAGTCCGCCGCGCCCTGGGGAGCGCCGCAGACGGCGGTGGCGGGGACCGGGGTGCCGGGCATCGCCGCGCAGGCCACCGCGGTGGCACAGGTGGCCGCACAGGCCCCGGCTGCGGAAACGGTTGCTCCGGCACCGGAGACGGTTGCTCCCGTGGCCGTCGTGGATCCCGCGGCTTTCGCGCAGGAGTCCGCGGTGGCGGACGTCGCGGGTGTACCGGCGGAGCAGCAGGCACCGGCGGACCCCGGGGTGTGGCCCGAGAACGCGTACGGCCCGGAGGGCGCGGCCCAGCCGGTCGACGGGGGCGTTCCGGTGCCCGTGGCCGAGCCGGTGGTGCCGCAGGTCGCCGAGGCTCCGGAAGGCGCTCAGGGGCCTGTGCCGGGTGTGGCGCCGGGTGCGGTGCCGGAGGCCGCTCCGGTGGTCGCGGAGGTTCCGGAGGCCGCGCAGGCTCCTGGGATTTCGCAGGCTCCTGGGATTCCGCAGGTTTCGGAGGTCCCGGAGGTTCCCGAGGCCGTCGAGGTTCCGACGGGGCAGGACGCGGTGCCGGCGCCCGGTGCCGAGGTGGCTCCTGGCGCGGTGGCCGAGCCTGAGGCCGTGCCCGTGGCGGAGGCCGCGGGCCAGCTCATGGAGCCGGTGGTTCCGGAGCCGGCCGCCCAGGCGATGGCGGCGGTGCCGGTGCAGTCCGTGCCGGCGCAGTCCGTGCCGCAAGTCGTGCCGGAGCCCCAGGTCGTGGAACCGGCCCTGCCCGAGCAGGCCGCGGAGACCGTCGCGCCCGAGGCCGTTCCGGTGCCGGAGGCGGTCGCGCACGAGCCCGCTCCCACCCCGGAAGCCGTCCCGGCCGAGCCCGGTCAGCCGGTGGCCATCCCGCCGCTCGCGCCGCCCTTGGCGGTGCAGCCCGAGGAGGCCGTCGTCGAGGCGCTCGCCCCGGCAGCCCCCGCGACCGTCGTCGAGGTCCCGCAGCCGCCGGAGCCCTTCGCCGCCGCCGAGACCGAGCAGCCCACGCCGGACGCCGTGGCCCCCGCCGAGTTCCCCGTGGCGGCTGCCGTACCGCCGGCGGAGACCGCTGCCGCCCCTGAGCCGCTGCCCGTTCAGCCCCTCGCCGGCCCCCAGACCCAGGGCACCCCGCCCACCCCCGCGGCCCAGTCGGAGGAAACCCCGGCGGCCCAGGAGCCCCTGGACGCGGCCCTTCCGACGGAGCCCGCGCCCGACCAGCGGCTCGGCGAGTTCGTCGCCGTCGACGGCCTGGTGCCGACCACCCCGCACCTCGCCCCGACCCCGCCGCACCCGCTGGTCCTCCCCGCCCAGGACCAGGGCGAGACCGTGCCGGAGCAGGCCGCCACCGTCCCAGCGCCCCGCGAGGCCGAGCCCGGTCCGGTGGCGGAGCACCACCCCGATGTCGTACAGCACGCGGAGGACCTGGAGACCAGGGCCGCCGACCAGGAAGAGAGCACGGCCCCCGTGGCAGAAGCACGTCAGTCCACCGGCCCGGCCGCGCCCGCCTACGACGACGCCGAGCGCGAGGCCGTCCTCAAGGTCATGCGCGAACGCCGTGACATCCGCAACGGCTTCCGCGACGACCCCATCCCGCACGAGGTGCTGCTGCGTGTCCTGGAGGCCGCCCACACCGCGCCCTCCGTCGGCCACTCCCAGCCCTGGGACTTCGTCGTCATCCGGTCCGCCGACACCCGGCGCAGCATGCACGAACTGGCCATGCGCCAGCGCGACGCCTACGCCAAGTCCCTCCCCAAGGGCCGCGCGAAGCAGTTCAAGGAACTGAAGATCGAGGCCATCCTCGACACCCCGGTCAACATCGTCGTCACCGCCGACCCGACCCGGGGCGGCCGCCACACCCTCGGTCGGCACACCCAGCCGCAGATGGCGCCGTACTCCGCGGCCCTCGCCGTCGAGAACCTCTGGCTCGCCGCCCGCGCCGAGGGCCTCGGCGTCGGCTGGGTCAGCTTCTTCGACGAGCGCGAGATGGTCCGCGCGCTGGGGCTGCCCGAGCACCTCGAAGTCATCGCCTACCTGTGCGTGGGGTACGTCGACGAGTTCCCGGACGAGCCCGAGCTGATGCAGGCCGGCTGGTCCAAGCGGCGCCCGCTGTCCTGGGTGGTGCACGAGGAGACGTACGGCCGCCGTGCCCTGCCCGGCGAGGACCCGCACGACCTGCTCGCCGAGACCGTGGCCGGGATCCGCCCGCTGGACGCCAAGGCGCTCGGCGAGGCCTGGGAGCGGCAGAAGCGGATGACCAAGCCGGCCGGTGCGCTCGGCATGCTGGAGATCATCTCCGCCCAGCTGTCCGGCCTGTCCCGGCAGTGCCCGCCGCCGATCCCGGAGCCCGCGGCCGTCGCGATCTTCGCCGGCGACCACGGGGTGCACGCCCAGGGCGTCACCCCCTGGCCGCAGGAGGTCACCGCCCAGATGGTGGCCAACTTCCTCGGCGGGGGAGCGGTCTGCAACGCGTTCGCGTCCCAGGTGGGCGCCGAGGTGTGCGTGGTGGACGTCGGCGTCGCCTCCGAACTCCCGGCGACGCCCGGCCTGCTGCCCCGCAAGGTCCGCGCGGGCACGTCCGACATGACGACCGGCGCTGCCATGACCCGCGAGGAGGCCAAGCAGGCCATCGAGGTGGGCATCGAGACCGCCCGCGATCTGGTGGCGGCCGGCAACAAGGCCCTGCTCACGGGTGAGATGGGTATCGCCAACACCACGGCGTCCGCCGCGCTCATCTCCGTCTACACCGGGGCCGACCCCGCCGAGGTCACCGGCCGCGGCACGGGCATCAACGACGAGACCCTCGCCCGCAAGACCGAGGTCGTCCGCCGCGCCCTGGACCTCCACCAGCCGGACCCGGCCGACCCCATCGGCGTCCTCGCGGCGATCGGCGGCTTCGAACACGCGGCGATGGTGGGCCTGTTGCTCGGCGGCGCGTCGCTGCGCACGCCGGTGATCCTGGACGGCGTGAGCGCGGGCGCCGCGGCCCTGGTGGCCCGCGCGATCGCCCCCGAGGTCCTGGCCGCGTGCATCGCGGGCCACCGCAGCGCGGAGCCCGGCCACGTCGCCGCCCTCAACAAGCTGGGCCTGCGCCCCCTGGTCGACCTGGACCTCCGCCTGGGCGAGGGTACCGGCGCGCTGCTGGCACTTCCCCTGGTGCAGAGCACGGCGAGGGCCATGCACGAGGTGGCGACGTTCGACTCGGCGGGCGTGACCGAGAAGTAGCGGGGGCGGCGCTCTGCGCGAACGGGAAGCCGACCTG